>NZ_PAZX01000001.1:0-188139 GCF_002716225.1 Croceibacter sp.
TGCTTGCAAGAAACAATTACTAAACATACACTTAAGATAATAAAAATCTGTTTATTCATAGCAGCTATAAATTAAACAGAAATTATGCCAAAAATAGGCATTAGGTAATAGGTGTAAGGTATTAGTAATTTAATCTATGAGTGGTGAGTTATGGGCTATTAGTGCCTTAATTGAGATAGCTGTGCTAAAAATTATATCAATTTCGATTTCAAATTCAATTTCAACTTCATTTTGGTGCTATCCAAAAAGATAATGCACAACATCTGTAATCTTCGCTGCTTTTACCACGTTGATGCCATAGGTTTCCTTCGGAAGTTTACAATAGCGTGAAATCATAATTGATGCAAAGCCTAGTTTTTCAGCTTCTAGTATTCGTTGCTCTATCTTTGGTACAGGTCTTATTTCTCCTGCTAAACCCACTTCTGCGGCAAAACAAATATCTTTAGGAACATGAATATCTTCATTGCTGGATAAAACAGCTGCAACCACAGCGAGATCAATTGCAGGATCATCTACAGAAATTCCACCGGTTACATTTAAAAAGACATCTTTTGCACCTAATTTAAATCCAGCTCTTTTTTCTAGAACAGCTAAAAGCATATTAAGTCGTTTGGCATTATATCCTGTAGCGCTTCGTTGTGGAGTACCGTAAACAGCAGAGCTTACTAGGGCTTGTATCTCTATCATTAATGGGCGCATACCCTCAAGAGTTGCTGCAATAGCAGTACCACTTAGGTCATCTTCATTTTTAGATAGTAATATTTCACTAGGATTGGCAACTTCTCTCAAACCAGAGCCTTGCATTTCATAAATACCAAGTTCATGAGTACTACCAAAACGGTTTTTTTGAGCTCTAAGAATTCTATAAATATGATTTCTGTCGCCTTCAAATTGCAAAACAGTATCTACCATATGCTCTAAGACTTTTGGTCCGGCAATGTTTCCGTCTTTGGTAATATGACCAATTAAAATAACTGGTGTAGCTGTTTCTTTAGCAAACTTTATAAGCTCTGTAGTACACTCTCTAATTTGAGAAATACTACCTGCGCTACTTTCTATATAATCTGAATGAAGTGTTTGTATAGAGTCTATAACCACAATATCTGGCTCAATAGCTTCTACTTGCTTAAAAATGTTTTGTGTCTTAGTTTCAGTTAAGATAAAGCAATTACTTTCTGAATTATCTATACGTTCTGCCCTCATTTTTATTTGTTGAGCACTTTCTTCTCCAGAAACATAAAGAGTTTTAAACGGAAGCTGTAACGCTATTTGAAGCATTAAGGTACTTTTACCTATACCAGGTTCACCACCAAGAAGTGTTAAGCTTCCTGGCACTAAGCCACCACCTAAAACACGATTTAGCTCATTGTTTTTAGTATTGTAGCGTTGTTCTTGAGTGTAAGAGATATCTGCAACCTTTTGTGGCTTAGCCACTCTTTTCTTAGGTGTAGCAGCAGTTTTCCAATCACTTTTTTCAGCTTTTTGGATGACCTCTTCGGCAATAGTATTCCACTCTTTACAAGCAGAACATTGGCCTTGCCATTTTGAATATTGTGTGCCACAGTTTTGGCAGAAAAAGGTAGTTTTAGTTTTGGCCATAATAGAAAGTCAGCTAAAAAAAAATATATTTACGAAACTAATGAAGAATTTTCTTTGGTACATACTTGTCTTGTTATCTTTTTTAAATAGTTCTGCACAGCAAGCTAATTTAAATGACAGCTTTGCTTTAAAATTATCAGAAACAAGAAATGTAGATGAGCATTTTGTAATGTCTGAAGAAAAATTTGGAGTGTTTCACTTAGATTCAATTAAGAAATACTCGAGAGTATATATAAACCTTGAGAGATATGATGAGGCCTTAGTTTATACCAATGTATTAAGTAATTTCTATATCTATAAAACGCTTCAGCATAAAGAAGCTTTTAAAACATTAAATAATTTTGAAAAGCACCTAGCCAACGTAACAATACCTTCTGAGATTGGTAAATATTACGTAGCATACTCAGAGGCGGCAGGATATTTAGAGCAACTTCAAAACGCTGTATTGTTATCTAAACAAGGTATTACATATTTGGAAAAAGTTAAAGATTCGTCACTTTATGAGTATGGATACTTGTACCTAAAATCTGCTGAAAATCTATCTAAGCTTAATAAAATATCTGAAAGCGCTGAGCATTTCGAGAAAGCATCTGCACTATTTATACACCAAAAGGATACTTTATTTTATTTATGGTCCCAAAATGGATTGGCTACTTTGTTTGGGAGAAATGGACTAAATGATCAGGCTAAAAAAGCAAGACAAGTCATTTACGAACAAGGACCTAAAATAGGCGAAGAGCAAGTGGTTGCCATGGCTCATTTACAAGCTGGTGTCGAGGCTGTTTTTTTAGATGATCACGAAGAGTTATACCATTACAGAGAGGCACTTAAATTTAAAAATGAAAAGTCAGACATTCAGGAAATTGTGAGTGTTCTCGTTTTAAGCTATGCTTCTGAGGCATATGCTAGAGCAAATAAAATAGATACGGCAAAAGTATATTTAAGTAGGCTAAATAAAATTATGGAAGGGAAATCCTTTAATTCCCAATTAAAAACCAATTACGATTTTGCCAAAGCTTATATAGCGCTTTCAGAAAATAGATTGCAAGATGCAGAACGTATAGGTTTAGAGCTGGTAAAACATATACAAAACAGTAAGGATGCTGGTCTTTCTCTTAAAATAAACAGTTTGTTGTCTATAATTTATGAACGTAAAGGGAACAATGCAAAAGCTTTAGAATACTATAAAGTATACTCTAAAGTAAACGACTCAATAAAAACAGCATCTACACGTAACCGATTTGCCTATGTACAAACACAGTTTGAAACAGCTAAGAAAGATTTAGAGATTGAAACCCAAAAGCAAAATATTGAGCTATTAGACTCAGAAAATAAAGTAAAATCTCAGTGGATAATTTTTGGAGGTTTAGGCCTCTTAGGTGCATTTTGTTTAGTGGTTATTATACGTTCAAGAAATTTTGCTAAAAAAGAAAAACAACAACAAGAGCAATATTCTCAAGAGTTAATCGAGGCTGGAGAAGCTGAGCGAACACGTGTAGCAAGAGAACTGCATGATAGTGTTGGGCAAAAATTAATGCTTCTTACAAGACAGACTAAAACGTTTGGAGATACGCCAATGCTTACTCTCGCAAATACAACTTTAGAAGAGTTAAGAAGTATTTCTAGAGGATTGCATCCATCAATTTTAAATCGTTTAGGACTTACATCTGCAATAACATCCTTGGTAAATGAAACCGATGCAAATACAGATATTTTTTTTACTAATGATATTGAAAATATAGATCATAAAATAAGTGAAGACCAAGCATTACATATATATAGGATTATACAAGAAGCCCTAGGGAATATAGTGAAGCATTCTAAATCGCCATCTGCATCGGTAAAGGTTTTCAATAAAGATAAAACCATAGTCGTGCTTATAAAAGATAATGGAATAGGATTTAGTACTGCCAATAAATTATTAACTTCGAATAGTTTAGGGATGAAAACCCTTTTTGAAAGAGCTAAGATTATAAAGGGCATCCTTACAATTAATAGCGAACCTCAAAAAGGAACAACCATCTCACTAACAATACCTGTAAAATAATGCCATTAAAACCTTCAGAAATATCAATTGTCATTGCAGATGATCATCCTATGTTACTAAAAGGTTTATATGATGAGTTAACTAAACATAACTACAACATTGTGTCTCAGGCATTACAAGGTATGCAAGCACTGGAAGCTGTATTGTCTGAACGTCCAGATGTAGCCTTGTTAGATATAGATATGCCTTTGCTTACTGGGTTCGATGTTGTAAAGATGGCAAAGGAGAAAGGTGTGTTAACTAAATTTATTGTGTTGTCATTTCATAAGGAAAGTGAATATGTAGCACAGGCAAAATCCTTACAGATTGAAGGTTATTTACTAAAAGAAGATTCGTTTTTTGAAATAGAACGATGTATTCAAACCGTTTTAAGTGGAAAAACGTGCTTTAGCAAGTCGTTTGATACAAAAGCCATAATTGATGCAGAAGACGAATTAGGAAAACTAAAGCTACTTACACCTTCTGAAACTCTAATATTAAAAAAAATAGCAAACCAAAATTCAACTAATGCTATTGCAGAGCAACTGTCTGTCTCTTCAAGAACTATAGAAAAGCATAGAAGTAATATTATAGAAAAGTTAGGGCTTAAGCAGATTAACACTAAACTATCTAATTGGGCAATGACAAATAAGGTTATAATCTTAGCATTATAGTTACGTGATTATACGTAATTTATTAGTGGTACTACGTATATACAGCTTTGTATACTAGTTATACCTTTCAAGTATAAAAAATACTATGAATTTACATACCGTAGCTGTTTACCACTCTTCAGAATTATACGCCTATTCTGTAACGCAATATCTTAATAATAAAGGTTATATAGCTACTGGTTTTTGCTTAAAATCTACAGATGTTATTGCTTTTACAAACTTACCTAACGTAGATATTGTATTGCTTGAAAGAAAACTATATCAAAACTCTCAAAAATATTTAAAGCAGTCTAAAGCTTCATTAAATATGATTATTATAGAAGATGGTTTTTTAAATAATGATTTGTCTATATTAAAGTTTGATCATATTAAGGGTTATGTGTTTCCTACAGATACTTTTGAGTCAATCTCTAAGTGTGTAAATAATGTTTTGGAGACTAACAGCTCTCAAATTAGTCAGCTACGTAGTAACACGTAGTTTATTCGTACTTATACGTATTGTAAGAGGTTAAGGTAGACTATACATTGCATAAAGTTTATGTATGTATTGTTATATCTCTGAAAACCTATTATTATGAAGCACACTTACTTAATGTTTAAATATTTACTTGTTGTATGTATTGTCTTTTTAAGTATACAACAATCTAATGCTCAAGATGCTACTGCTAATCCATCTTCTATAGAATTTGGAAACTTAGACGTAGGTCAACAATCTACCGAGGTTACATTTTTAACCAATAACACCTCAAACAATTGGACAATTATTGAGTTTGATATAACTGGTCCAGATGCTAATCAATTTGGTCAATCCAACAATCCAGGCGCTCCTTTTGGGCCGGAAGAAGAAGTTATTGTGGAGGCAAATTTTAATCCTACTACGCCTGGTAATAAAAATGCAACCCTCATAGTTACTTATGGAACAGATTTTAGTACACCTGTAGGAACTGTAGATATTCCTCTGAGCGGAAGTGCAGGCGATATTTTTGAGCCCATTGCAGAGGTGACAAATGTAAATTTTGGCACACACGATATTTTTGTGAATGTTACAGATGAGATAACACTATCTAATACAGGTAATGCAGATTTAGTGGTTTCTAGTTTAGATTTTACAACAGATGCAAATTTTATTGAAGACTTTAGCCTAGAACCTGGAATTACATTTCCTTTTACTTTAATTGAAGGAGAATCACGAAATTTTGAAGTTACTTTTAATGCTATAGCACGTGAGCAAACAAGTTCTCCTGATACAGCAGTTAGAGGAATAGATATTCAAATTGAAACTAACGACCCAAATAACCCAACCATCTTTTCAAATTTGCAAGCCGAAATCCTATTACCGCAAATAGAAGTACAAATGAGTCCTTTTGAATTTGATGGTCAAGAAGTTGGAGTACCAACAACCAGAACGGTAGATGTTAATAATACTGGTGACGGTACTTTAGTTTTGAGTAACCTATATTTTTCTGCAGGTTCACCTTCTACAGGAGCAAATGATGATTTTATAGTTACAGACCCATCAAGTTTACCGTTTAATATTCTTGGTAATAGTACGTATCCTGTTGAGGTTCAATTCACGCCTTCTGCTACAGGCGAGCGCTCTACGTTTTTTAGAATTGAAACGGTAAACAGTGATGCTTTATCTTTAATTTTTACAAGAGGCTTCGGTCAAGAAAGCGGTATTTCCATCACTCCAAACCCTATAGATTTTGCAGATGTTGATTTTGGTAGTTTTCGTGCAGAAAACTTTAGTATAGAAAACACAGGAACTGCAGATTTAGAGTTGTCTTCTGGAAGTATATCAGGAGCACACGCATCAGACTTTGAAATTACCACAAGCAATGAGCCTTTAACTATTGGTACTGGAAATACTGTGATTTTACAAGTTTTATTTACACCTTCTGGGGTAGGTAACAGGACGGCAACCTTAACTTACACAAGCAATGCACCAAGCAGTCCTCACGTGATTCCATTGCTTGGTAATGGTGCAGAAACATTTATCGAACTTTCAACAAACAGCATTGATTTTGGCGATACCAACGTGGGTGAACCAGCCACACAAAATTTGATCATTTCAAATACTGAAGAAGCTTCGGTTGATTTGGTTGTGTCAGAATTAAATCTTTCTGGAAATACAGACCAATTCAGCATTGGTTCGATTTCTTTACCAGTAAATATTGCACCAGGCGAAGATCTTACAGTCCCTATTCAATTCGACCCAACTGATTTAGGTGAGAAAACAGCGACACTTGATGTGGTTAGCGATGACGACAGTTCGCCAAATACAGTCTCACTTACAGGAAACGCCATTCAAGCATTGCTTACTGTTAATCGCGCTTTGATTAATTTTCAGGACACTCAAATCTTGACCAATACAAGAACTGAAATTGTAACCTTAGGCAATACGGGTAACACTTCATTAAACATAACAGGCATCACATTTTCAGGTGAAGATGCAGATGATTTTTCAGTTGCAGATGTGAGCTTTCCTATTATTATTTCTGAAGAAGGAAGCACGCCAATCCAAGTTGTTTTTGCACCACAAACACGTACGTTGAAAACCGCAACGATGACTATTGAAACATCAGCAGGAAATGCAGATGTCGGCTTGATGGGAGAAACTACGGGACCAAAATTGAGTACAGCTGGCACACTCGATTTTGGCACGCTGAATTTAACTGATACACGAACAGCTGTCACAAGCTTGACAAACTCTGGTGAGTCTGATTTAATAATTGATGGCATTAGCGTTAACGGTGCAAATGCTTCAGATTTTAACTTAGAAGGTCTCAGCTTTCCAATTACTTTGGCGCCTTCAGAATCGCAAGAGGTTAATGTAACAGTAAACCCTTCAGATTCAGGAGTTCGAGAAGCTATTTTGCAAGTATCTACAAATGATGCTGCTACGGTAAATCAGTCTGTAAATCTTTCAGCAAATATTACAAACAGAGCAACGATAAGTTTTGTAACTAACCCATTTACATTTCCACAAACAGACACAGGAGAGACCACATTCTCCCTTATACCGGTTACAAATACTGGCTCTAAACCAATGACACTTGTTGGAGCCTATACATTTGCTTCAGACAATTCCAGTATTTTTAGGGTGACCACTTATGAGGATGGCACAGATATATATCCTTTGGAAATTGCACCTGACGAGACAAAAGATATTCGATTTCAGTTTTCACCAGATGGTAACCAAGACTCATATGCTACAACGGCCGCAATCGTAACCGCTCAAGATGAAGGGCCAACGACGAACTTCGATTTTCTATGCGGTACTTGCATTCCATCAGGTTATGTCCATAAATTTTACACAACAGGAGGCGCAAACCGTGCCAAACTTAATTTTGATGAAGATATCGATGGAATGGATGAGACTACTATTATTTCATTTCCAGACACCAGTATTGGTCGAGTTAGTGAGCAAATTTTAACGGCCAGAAACACAGGAAACCTACCACTTGAAATTTTTGCTTTTGCAAATGATGGTGAGTTTACCTTAGAACGTGTTGGGATAGAAGAGGGCGAATCTTTTGCTGTCACACTGCAACCTAATGAAACTGCACAATTTAAAATAACCTTTGCACCAGAAGGAGAACTTGGTGACACCTCAGGAAATGTCATAATAATATCAGACATTTCGAATGGAGATAACGGATTTACAAATCACGTTATTCAAGTAAACGGGACACGTGTAGAACCTGAAGAGGTTGCTGTTGGCGGATTGGTCTTTAAATCTGATAGTAGAACCCTACAGCCTGATGGTGTTACTTGGTTAATGAGTGGCAACGTACACGCGGGAAAGTTAGAGTATGGCGGCGATGTATTGGTGAATACAACTGCAATGACAGTAACCAGCCTCGAGGAAATTGATGTATTTGTCAATGACATACCAGAGATTGGCGACTTTGGCGGCGACCGTGTTTTGTTACAATCTGGAATGATTGAACAAACTGTGGATAATGTTGACCCAGTATTAAATGTAGGCGTTGGCGCTGCAGCTGCTAGCGTATCTACCTTGTTTACTTTAGTAGGTATTCCTGTTGAAATTTCCCAATTCAAATTGATTGATGAGACTGTTGGTGGTGTTAGAAAGCAAGGGATTGAAATTGGTGGTGTCATAAGCCTTCCAGAAGAAATTTTTGGAGCCAATGCTAACATCACTATGGATCGTATTCGTATTGATGATGTAGATGGTGTGAACGTTATGGGAAGCGCTATGATTGCCCCAAACCTTAAAATCCTAAATACTTTTGACCTAAGAAATGCCTCCATCAATTTTGATACGTTTACAAATTCCTTTGGTGGTAGTGCAGAGGTGCGTTTAAATCTTTTAAATAAGGGTGTTACAATTGCGGCTTCAATACAAATTATAAACGGCGGTTTAGATTCTGTTAGTCTAGAAATTGAGGTCTCACCAGGCATTCCAATTGCAAACACAGGATTTTCACTTGCAGGCGGAAATGGATTTATTGAGGGATTACAAGTACCACCTTTATCGCTTGGTTTGGGCGTAGATATTGAGCCTACAGTCTCGCCTATAGATTTACGCTTGGACAATATGCAGGTAGCTTACACTTTAGGAACCTCATTAACGGCATCAGGAACTATACAATTATACAGACAAGATATTGGTGGTGGTAATGTAACCATTAAAGTAAACGGTGTTTCAGTTGGAGCATTTGTAAATTTATACGGCGTGTTTAAAGGAAACGCATCTATGTTGGTAGAGCATCGTAATGATGAGTTGTTCTTTAAGTCTACGGCGAACTTGTCGATTACAATTCCATCTGTAGAAGTCACTTTTGGCTGTGTTGCTTGTGAGGCTGTAAATGCTTTTCTGCCTTTAACTGTTGCTTCAGTAGAAGCTACTTTTAACAATACCACAATGAGAGGAAAATTAACAGTTGCACAAGTTTTAGAACTTGCAGTAGCATTACAACGTCGATCAAACGGAACATATCGCACCAATTTTGAAGCCAACTTAGGAATATTTAACCTATCGTTTTTTAATGGTCAGTCGCCATCAAGTTTCAACAATCAATTCTATTTTGAAAATGATGAGGAGCTTCAGCTAATTTCTGATGGAAAAGAAGGCGAAAGTCTTGTTATTCCAGCATCGTCACAAAGCAGTTTTGCGCCAATGGATATACCATTCACATTAAATGAAAGTGCGCGAAATATTATTGTGAGAGTACAAGGAACATCAGGAACACCAGATTATATCTTGATTTTACCTGATGGAACAGAAGTAACACCAACCAATGCCGAAAGTTTAGGCTATTTAGCAACAACCTATGAAGAAGATAATAAAGCCTTCTATATTTTACAGAATACACCTGTTGGAGAATATAAGATTAGAATCGACAATGGTGATACTTATGAGATTGACATCTATGGTGCAGAGTTTGCACCTGAGTTAACAGTGACTTCAGTAACCCAAGATGCGCCTAATGATGAAGTTATGTTTACTTGGGAAGATGAAGACTTTGATAGTGATGCTAACGTGTCCTTCTATTATGATACAGACGACAAGGATGCCAACGGTAACCTTATTGTTGAAGGCATTTCAGAAAATGACACTACTGATAGTTTTACATTTGATACCAGCGACCTAAAAAACGGAACCTATTTCATATATGGAACAATTAACGATGATATTGAAGATTCAGAAACGAGTAGAGCACCAGCAATGTCCTACGGTACAGAAAGTTTTACAATAAATCGCGAAACAGATGTTGATGCAACAACCTTATTTGGAGAATTGAACAACAATATCTTTGAGTTATCGTGGAGCCCAATTGAAGATGCAGAGTTTTATAATGTGTATATCACAGAAGATAATGAAACAGTTACTCTATTTTCAGACAATGAGAATGTAGGTAACACATCATCATTCGATTTTACTGAGATTGAAGCAGGTCGCCAGTATAATTTTGCGGTGACGGCTGTAAAAGAAGGCGATGATGAGATTTTTGTTGAAAGTCCGTTGTCTAATGTAGTCACGTTTAACTTCATTTCTCAAGATGAGAATAATTTACCGCGAATTATAACAGAATCTTTACCAGATTATACAGATGCCTGTTCAGAGTATTCTGAAACCATTACGTCTAGTGATGTCGATTCAGAAGATATATTAACACTTAGTTTAGCCATTGCGCCAGAAGGAATGACGCTTAGCGAAAACACTATTTCTTGGCGACCAACAGTAGAACAATTAGGACAAAATCAAGTGGTGTTTGAAGTAAATGATGGTAATGGAGGCATTGTGCAGAAGCAACTTATAATTGCTGTTTTAGAAGTAGATGATGAAGAGCCAACACCAAGTCTTGAAACATTAGAGGATATTGTTGCAGAGTGTAGTGTAAATTTAACAGCGCCAACGGCAACAGACAGCTGTTCTGGAACTATTACGGCAACTACAGAAGACGCTATGGAATATACAGAGCAAGGAGATTATATTGTAACTTGGACATATACAGATGAAGTTGGCAATACTGTTGAACAGACGCAAAATGTAATGATATTAGACACTTTAGAACCAGAAGTGTTAACTCAAAATATTTCTGTTGTGTTAGATGAAATGGGTTCTGTAAACATTACAGCTACTCAAATAGATGCAGGCTCTTCAGATAACTGTTCATTGCAAGATTTAACGCTTGATGTTACAAGCTTTAGTTGTGATAATCTAGGAGAAAATACAGTAATGTTAACAGCAACAGATGCTGTAGGCAATATATCATCAGGTATGGCAGTGGTAACTGTTGAAGATTTTACTGCACCAGTCTTTAATCAAGATACGCTACCTGAAGATACTACAAGAGGTGCAGACTTAAATAATGAATATAATCTTGAAGATTTTACTGCTGGTATAACATTTGAAGAAAACTGTATTGCTACAATTTCTCAATCTCCAGAAATAGGAACAACGTTTACGCCAGGTACTTATGATATTACATTAACTGTAATTGATATGGGCGGAAATGAAGACCTTTATACATTTGAGTTAACTGTTGAAGATCACGTATTAGGTATAGCTGAAGTTAATTCTACTAATTTTAGTTTATATCCAAACCCTACAAAAACTTACTTAATGGTAACTAACCCAGATAATGTACAGATTCAAAATATTCAAGTATTTGATCTTTCTGGGAAACAGGTAAAAACGCTATCTGTAAATAGTTTTAATTCAGAAATACGGATTGAAACATCAAACCTAGCTAAAGGTATGTACTTATTAAAAATTAACTCAAACACAGGACAAGTAGTAAATACACTTCTTAAAGAATAGATGTTTCTCAAACTTAATTATGCCTCTATATTCGGAAAAATATAGAGGTATTTTTATGTTAAATAAAGACTAAAATAGATAGGTTAATCTACATATACAATTAACTAATAGTTAACATTTGAACAGTTATATTAATTTTTATTAGAATTAAATTGGCTTGTAAGTAGGTGTTTAGGGTGAATGTAAATTTCATCCCTAATTTTAAGAGTTTGTCACAAAACTTAAAAAAATGTTAATTAGGTTTAAGTTTTATCCCTAATTTCGAGCTGCTTATCGTAACTCGACATCTTATGAATAAAATTACTTTATGGTGCTCAGCACTTTTTATTATTATTGGTTCATTTACTGCAACTTCTCAAACAGAAGGCACAGATTTTCCATCGGGACCAACAACAGATTCAAACTTTACTTTTAATTTAGTAGCAGGAGCAAATACTTTTTCAGGTTCTTTAGATACACCTACAGATAGCCAAGATAACTGGCAAATTGTTATAGGAACAGGACAAACCATTACAAGTATCACATACACTATTCAAAATAATTTTGGAATTAGTAATGGTTTTTTTGCATTTGGTCCTAATCAAGAAGCGTTTGTCACATATCCTCCAAGCTTTAGTGGGAGCATAAGCTCCTCACCTTTTTTTACGTCTCCTGGTACATATGCAGCTGCTGTGGTTGCAAACATAGCCGAAAGTGCGAGTTGGAGTGTGACCATAAATGTTACACAAGCTCCTGTAGCTGGACCGCCAACGGTAACTTCAAACATTATTGGAGTAGGTTTTTCTGAAAACGGACCGGCAATAGCATTAAACAATCAAGTGTCTATAAGTGATTCTTCTAATATCACACAAATGGTTATTACAGAGCGTTCAGGTGCTGCTGGATCAGATGAAAACGATATATTAACCTTGAGTAATTCAAACGGTTATTCTATTTCTAGTTCTGCAGATAAATCACAATGGACAATAACTGGAAATGGTAATGCAGCTCAGGCAACTGCTGCATTACGCTCTGTGATGTATCAAAACACAGGACAAAATCCTACTATTTTTGGCACTAATAATGGTCGAGGCTATAACCTTAGTGTTACTAATGCCTTGGGTTTAACAACTAATATAGATTCTTCAGAATATTATTCACTTGGTTTCGCCTTAATTATAAATGATGCTCCAACCTCTGTAATTAATAATACGCTAACCGCAAATAATTTAGACTCTACAGTAATTAACTCTACTCATCTTTTGGGTCTAGATCCAGATGATCGAGAAACAGGACTTGTATTTACAGTAAGTAATGTTCCTTCTAATGGAAATTTGAGGCTTAATGGTACTATATTGAGTATAAATGGAACATTTACGCAATCAGACATTAATAACAATCGTCTAACTTATGAAAATACAAATGGATCCGCTAGTACAGATAGCTTTGTATTTAATCTTTCCGATGGTGGAGAAGATGGTGCTGCAGCAATATCTGGTCGTACTTTTTCAATAACAATCGAATCTGGTGATACTACTGCGCCTCGTATAGATAGTATCGTAAGAGTAGATCCTATAAATCGGGAAACTAATGAGGATAGAATCTCTTTTGATATAACATTTAATGAACCTGTCTCAAATATTAGTCTAAATGATTTTGAACTTATTGGATCTTCATCTCTCATTTCTGATTTTTCACAACAAGCAACTATGCGTTATAGATTAGCTTATGAAAATGGAAATCTTTCAAATGTAAATGGAATAGTTTCATTAGGGTTAAGCTCTGGTTATAGCATTACAGATTTAGCAGGAAACTCTTTAGTAAACACAACGCCAATTGGAGTAAACGAAGATTATCTGATGGATAATTTAGGTCCAGTTGTTACTAGTGTGACGGTACCTGTAAGTGCAACATATACAACAGGTCAAAACTTAGATTTCATAATTAACTTTAATGAAAACGCAATAGTAAACACATTTGGAGGTACTCCGCAATTGTCTATTGTAATAGGAACAGTTACCAAGCAAGCTGCTTATGTTAGTGGTAGTGGAAGTAATGGGTTGCTTTTTAGGTATACTGTGTTAGATGGTGATTTAGATACAGATGGTGTTGAGGTAGGTACATTAATGATAAATGGAGGAAGTATAGCAGATACTCTTGGTAACAATGCAAATCTTACACTCTCAAATATTGGTAATACAAATGGAGTGCTTGTAGGTAACCCATGTACGAATCCAGATACACCAGCAATTTCTGCATCTTCAGAGAATGTTTGTCCTGGAGAATCTGTTGTTTTAACAATAACTGGGAATTTAAATGATGCAGCACAATGGGCTATTTACTCAGGTTCTTGTGGTGGTACCTTAGTAGGAACGACGACAACAACTACATTTGAAGTTACTCCCAATAGTAACACACAATATTTAGTTAGAGGTGAAGGTGGTTGTGCAATATCAGCAGGATGTGGTTCTGTTACTGTTATGGCAGAAGATACTGAAGCACCAACAGTTATTTGTCCAGAAGATTTTGTTGTTAGCAATGACCCTGGAAACTATGGTGCAATAGTTACATATCCGTCTGCTATTACAGCTGACAACTGCAGTAGTGAACTTTTTGTATCGTATTCACAGGAATCTGGAACTTTTTTTCCTGTGGGGTCAACACAAGTTACAGTAACAGTTAATGAGGGTAATAGTCCAGAAGCAACAAATACGCAAATATTAACACTTGGAAATGGCAATGATGGTGAAGCAATAGCGTTTAATCCAACCAACGGAGAATTGTATCATGCATCAGGAATTTCTGATGGAAACCAATATTTTGAACCAATCAATTTAAATACTCTTACAGTTGGAGCTAATATTGCTCCAGGCAATACATATCCGGCAGGAATAGAACAAGAAGTAGTTGGTATGGTATATTATCCGCCTCTTAATGGTTTTGTTGCTATGGATAGAGATGAGAATATAGCTTTAATTAATACTGACAATGGAACGTTCTCTTTATTATCAACTTTAGATAGAGATTATATTAGAGGTTACGCTGTAAACGGGAATAGTGTTTTTGGAGTAGATCCATTTTCTTCTGCATTGGTAGAGTTTGACCCAACTACAGGTGTAACCTTATCAACAGTTCCAGTAGTTATAGATGGTGTTGAAATCACTTCTGGATCAAATGGTTTGTCTACTAGCCCTATAACAGGTATTACCTATATCGTATATAAATTAAGTGGAGGACTGCGTGGCTTAGCCTCAATAGATCTCTCAACTGGTATCGGAGAGAGTATTGGTAGTACAGGAACAAAAATCGCAGGAATTTCTTTTAGTGCAGATGGAATATTATATGGTGTTTCTGGTGATGGTGCGAATCCTGCAGAAACATTATATAGGTTTGATTCAATTAGTTCAAATTCTGCTACTTGTACATTCAATGTAATAGTTAATGACACTGAAGCGCCAACTATTACCTGTCCAGATGATATAATAGTTAATTCTGATCCTGGAAGTTGTGAAGCTATTGTAAATTATAACTTTCCTACTACAACAGATAACTGTAGCGTTAATTCGACTTCAGATAATATTACGTTCTCATTTACTGGAACACCAGAGTCTTTTGTTGTGCCTGCTGGTGTAACAGAAATTTTCATTCAATCTTGGGGAGCTCAAGGTCAGGCTATAACTGTAGATGACTATCAAAATTCAGTTGGCGGTTTAGGAGGCTATTCAGAAGGCATATTATCTGTAACGCCTGGTGAAACCTTAGAAATTTACGTAGGTGGAACAGGTACTAATGGTGTTGGTGGATTTAATGGTGGTGGTACTGGAGGTGCTGCTCTTGCAGGTGACGGTGGTTCTAATGGATTTGGAGGCAGTGGTGGTGGATCTTCTGATGTGCGTCAAGGCGGAAGTGACTTGATAAATCGCGTAATTGTAGCTGGTGGCGGTGGCGGTGGCGGTCGCTCATACGTTAATGGTACTTGTGTACCATGTGGTGTTGGAGGAGACGGCGGCGATGGTGGCGGTATAACAGGAGTAAATGGAGAAGACCCTGCAGACCCTAATTATAATTCTTATTTTAATCCAGGATCTGGTGGTTCTGGAGCAACTGCAACTGCTGGTGGCTCTGGTGGTATGGGAACACAAGGCACTAACGGTAATCCAGGAGCTTTTGGTTTAGGAGGAAATGGTTTGCCTGCTAATTATGGTGTTGCAAGTGGCGGTGGCGGCGGTGGCTATTATGGTGGCGGCAGTGGTGCTATACCAACCAATGGTTCTGGTGCTGCAGCTGGAGGTGGTGCAGGAGGTTCGTCTTACCTTGGAACATTAACTAATAGTGTTACGACACCAGGTATTAGATCTGGGAATGGTGAGATTATTTTAAGTTATGAAGGTTGTGTAGAAATCTCCCAAACTGAAGGATTACCTAGCGGAAGTGCTTTCCCTGTTGGTATTACTACAAATACATTTATAGCTACAGACGCTTCTGGAAACACAAGTACTTGTAGCTTTACGATAACGGTTGAAGATTCTGAAGGTCCTATTGCAGATGTTTTAATATTAGACGATGTAATTGGTGAATGTCAGGTAAATAGTATAGGAGCGCCTACAGCTACAGATGCTTGTGAAGGTCAAGTTGTTGGAATTACTGATGCCATATTCCCAATTACAGAGAATACAACCATAACTTGGACATATCAAGATTCCTCTGGTAATATGTTAACCCAAACTCAAAATGTGTTTATTACAGATACTACACCACCAGTTGCAAATATGATGACGTTGGAAGACATAAATGAACAGTGTCAAGTAGATAGCCTAGTAGCACCAACAGCAACAGATAATTGTTCTGGCCAAATTAATGGAACTTCAAATACTGCTTTTCCAATCTCAGAGAGTACAACTATTACTTGGACCTATGAGGATGAAGCTGGAAACATATCTACACAAACTCAAGAAATAATTATAGAAGATACGGAAGCACCAACAGTAGCTTGTCCAGAAAATATTGTTGTAAGCAATGATCCTGGACTGTGTGGTGCTGTAGTGAATTTTGATATACCGGAGTTTTCAGATAATTGTGTAATTGATAACGATGTTCAAGTGACTTTAAACTTTACAGGTTCTTCAACTTTTGGTTCACCGTATACAGAGTCAGGTATGGTAATTACCGCTTTTGCTAGTGAGCATATAGATGCACCTTGGCCTGTTGGTTGTGGTGATGGGCAGGGAATGCTTATTCATTCTAATACAGGAAATACTTGGGAGTATAATGGAGGAGAAACTTTCACTCCATCTTCTTTTATAGCCTGCCAAACAGGTATGAGGTTTACAGCATTACCATCTATGGCTACATTTATACCAGAAGAAACGGGGCTTAATGTATTTCCTTCAAATGAAGACTGGAGAAATATAACAGGCCTTATTTGGGAAAATACATCAACAAATGATGTCTCTTTAGATAACTTTATACTTAATGAATCAGGAATACAACAAACCGCAGGATTGCCATCTGGAAGTGAGTTTCCAATAGGTACAACTACAATAACCTATGAAGTTACGGACAATTCTGGCAATCAAGCTACATGTTCTTTTGATGTCACTGTTAACGATACAGAAGCACCGGTTGTAGAGTGTCAAGATGTAACTGTAGAGTTAGATAATAATGGCGTAGCGACTATCACACAAGATGATGTTATCGCAAATTTAATTTCAAGTTCAGTCAGTTACAGTATTGATCAGTCAGGAACCTTCGCTCCAATTGATATTTCTGCAAACTCTACACAAGTTGTTTTAAGTGATGACTCAGTTTCTGGAGCCATTCCTCTTGGGTTTGACTTTAGCTTCTTTAATAATGATTACTCAGAATATTATATATCATCGAACGGCTTTTTAAAGTTTGGTAGCGGTCTGGATGACGGTTGCTGTGGCGGTCAATTATTGCCAAATACGTCAACACCAAATAATTTGATAGCCTTCGCTTGGGATGATTTATTTCCGCAAGGAAGTGGTAGTATAACATATGCCACAACAGGTGTTGCGCCTAATAGAATAGCAGTGTTGCAATTTACAGATATTCCATTTTGCTGTAATTCAACTCCACAAGTTACTACTCAGGTAAAACTTTTTGAAAGTACGAATGTTATAGAAATTCATAGCACTTCAGTAACAGGAAGCCCAATGACACAAGGCATAGAAAATATAGATGGTACTATTGGTTTAACTGTTGCCGGAAGAAATAGCGCAAACTGGAACACTCAAAACGACTTTGTAGCCTTTGTACCTGAAGGAGATCAAAGTGTTGCCGATAATTGTGGCTTAGTATATGATATAGCACTTAGTCAAGACACTTTTACTTGTGATGATATTGGAGAAAATACAGTAACAATAACTGTAACTGATGAAGCTGGAAATGTTGGGACGTGCGATGCTGTTGTAACTATTGAAGACAACTCTGTGCCAGTAGCCACTGCAATGGATATTACTGTTCAGTTGGATGAGAATGGTACGGTAACTATTACAGGAGATGATATTAATAACGGGTCAACAGATAATTGTATAGAATCTATTACTGTAACTCCAAACTCCTTTAATTGTTCAAATACTGAAACTCCAGTAGAAGTTACAATGACAGTTACAGATATAGGAGGAAATATAGCAACAGATACTGCTATGGTAACTATTGAGGACACTATTTTACCAATAGCTAACGCCATGAATGCAACAGTTCAGTTAGATGAAAATGGAGTGGCTACAATTACAGTACAAGATATTAATGATGGTTCTTCAGATATATGTGGCATAGAAACATTATCTGTTTCTCCAAGTACATTTGATTGTAGTAATTTAGACACACCTGTTGAGGTTACATTAATGGTAACAGATAATAATGGTAATTCATCAACAGATACTGCAATGGTCACCGTTCAAGACAATCTTGCGCCGGCAGCCGATTTATTAGTGCTTGAAGATGTTATGGCTCAATGTCAAGTAGACAATATTTCAGCTCCAACTGCTACAGATAATTGCGTTGGATCTGTAATAGGAACTACCGTCACAATTTTCCCAATAACAGAACAAGGAACAACTATTGTAACTTGGACCTATGAGGATGAATCTGGAAATACGAGTACTCAAACTCAAAATGTGATAATTGAGGATATAACTTCTCCAACTCCAGATGTGATGACGCTTTCCGATGTCGAGGCAGAATGCCAAGTTGATACATTAGTAGCACCAACAGCAACAGATAACTGTGTTGGCGATGTTACAGTTACCAATGATGCTAATTTACCAATATCCACTCAAGGAACAACAGTAATTACTTGGACGTATGAAGATGAAAATGGAAACACAAGTACTCAAACTCAAAATGTGGTAATTGAGGATGTTACATCTCCTATGCCAGATGTTATTGCACTTTCTGATATCGAAGCAGAATGCCAAGTTGATGCATTAGTAGCACCAACTGCAACAGACAATTGTTCTGGTGATGTAATAGTATCAAATGACGCAGATTTACCTATAACCACTCAAGGAACAACAGTAATTACTTGGACGTATGAAGATGTGAATGGAAATTCAAGTTCTCAAACTCAAAATGTGGTAATTGAAGATGTTACATCTCCAATACCAGATATGATGACACTTTCTGATGTCGAGGCAGAGTGCCAAGTTGATGCATTAGTAGCACCAACTGCAACAGATAATTGTGCTGGTGATGTAATAGTATCAAATGATGCAGATTTACCTATTACGGCTCAAGGAACAACAGTGATTACTTGGACATATGAAGATGTAAATGGAAACATAAGTACTCAAACTCAAAATGTAGTTATTGAGGATGTTTCAGGTCCGGTTGCTGATGCAGGAACACTTGAGGATATCACTGCAGAATGTATAGTAGAGAGTATTACAATTCCATCTGCAACCGATAATTGTACAGGACCAGTACAAGGAACAACAGATACAGTCTTTCCAATAGAGGTTCAAGGGACAACAGAAATAACTTGGACTTATGAAGACGATAATGGTAATATTACTACACAAACTCAAAATGTGATTATCGAGGATGTTACAGCACCAGTTCCTATTGTAGCTGTACTTCCAGATATTAGTGAAGATTGTGCAGTGCTATCTCTGCCAATTCCTAAAGCTTTAGATAATTGTTCTGGTTCAATTTCTGGAGTAACAACTACCGTGTTACCTATAACTACTCCAGGAACTACAGTTGTGGTTTGGAGCTATACAGATGATGTTGGAAATGTATCAACCCAAACTCAAAATGTAACGGTAAATAATTCACCATTAGATCAAGTAGTGTTTAATGATGAAACCTTTATTTATGATGGAGATATACAAGATATTGAAGTCCTGAACTTGCCAAATGGAGCTAGTGTTGTTTACAGTACTACACCAAGTACAGGAATTCCGAACGGTGCAATAAACGCAGGTATATATACAGTTTCTGCAGTAATCACGCCTCCTGGTACTTCTCCAAATTGTGATGAGATAACACTTACAGCAACACTAACAATTGATAGGTCTACTCAGGAAATTGTATTTAACCCTATACCTGTAAAAGAAATAGGTGTAGACCCAGATTTTCAGTTAATGGCAGAAGCAAGTTCAGGACTACCAATTACATATACATATACCTATACAGGAACAAATCAGCCTGCAGATGTTAGTGCAGAAGGCTTTGTAACGTTATTGGCAACTGGACAGGTAACTATTACAGCAAACCAAGAAGGCGATAGCAATTACCTGCCTGCAACACCAGTGTCTCAAGAGTTAATTATAGAAAGTAGTAACGCAAATATTAATACTATTACAATTGATGGGCAAGTTTATAACGACCCAGACAATTTAGTAAACTATATTATTGATTGTGGATCCACAGTAAATAGTGTTCAAGTAGTGATTGATGCAGAACCTAGTGCAATAGTAACTCCTGCAACTGTGTTTGAGATTGAAACTCCTGTGCCTGGTATTTACTTGCAGGATGTTGTAGTAACTTCTCAAAATGGTTCGATGGTTAGAACGTATACTATTAGAGTTGAAAAACAATTCTTATTTAATGATATCGCTGAACAGAAGTTTGATAATGTACTCCTTGTAAATAACAACCCTAATACAAATGGAGGTTATAGTTTTGTGGCTTATGAATGGTATAAAGATAATGTGCTTGTAGGTACAGAACAATACTATTCTGCAGGTGCAACAACATCAGACTTGTTAGATCCTAATGCTACTTACTTTGTTAAAATGACTACTGTGAGTGGAGATGTTTTACAAACCTGTGCTATTAATATAGAATTACAACACAGCTATTCAATCTCAGTAACACCAAACCCGACAACTCAACTTAATAGAACATTAAATGTTAGTGCAGATATTCCGGCAACAGAGTTGGATAATATGATTTATACTGTATTTAATATGTCTGGTAAAGTTTTAAAACAAGGTAGGTATGATGCAATTAGCCATACAGTAAGATTACCAGAAACTATACAGTCTGGTATTTACATGATCAACTTTAGCTCGCCTAATGTAAACAAGGTCATAAAACTAATTGTAGAATAACTAGATCATACCCATATAAACGACAAGATGAATATTAAAAAATATAACAAAATGAACCATTTAATTTCCAATAAAATGAGAGGTATTTTAGTTTTGGTAATAAGTCTTAACTTTTGCTATTCGGCTTATAGCCAAGAAATTAAAGGAGAAATAATAGGTTCGGTAAGTGGCGTTTTTTCAACGTTAGATTACAGTCTTAATGGTGCAAGCCTAAGAAACGGAAAAGGTGGGCAAGTAGGTGTTCACTATGGCTATCATTTATCTGAAAATTATAGCTTGCAATTAGGATTAGAGTTCCAATCTGTTTCTTCATCTTCAAGGTATGAAGTTATAAGAGGTTCATATAATGTAACAGATAGTGAAGGTGAAGATTTTGAATTTAGGTATAGAGGTACAAATTTTCAAGAGCAACAAAAAGCTCAATTTGTTTCAATTCCTTTAGTTGTTCAATATGAAACTTCTGGAGTCTCTAGGTTTTATATTGCTGTTGGTGGTAAGGTGGCATTGCCAATTGATACTTATTACGAAACAGATATAAAAACATTAAATACAAGTGGTTTTTATAGGCAATACAATGTTGAACTTTTTGATCCAGAGTTTGCCGGATTTGGAACTTATAGAAATATTAATGTAAATGACCAAGATTTAGAATTAAAAACAGCTTTTAGTGCAACTTTAGAACTTGGTATAAAACAAATGCTTTCATCTAATAATTCAATATATATAGGGTTGTTTTTTGATTATGGTATAAATAACCTTTACGACGGTGAAGAGTTTGAAGATCTGGTTAATTACAGTAATGATATTCCATCTGAGTTTACTTATAATACTGTTTTAGGTACAAGTAATGCTAGTGAGGTTAAATTAAACGCTTATGGTGTGAAACTAAAGTACAGTTTAGGAATATAGCAGTAAGCAAAAATTCAATAAAAAGAGCCCGCTAATTATTAGCGGGCTCTTTTTTTATAAGTAGTTATAATTTAATAGCCAAAATCAGCTTTAATAGCATCAGATTTTTCCAACATTAAGTCTTTAGTTAAATTTCCTACCTCTTGCAAAAGAAAAGCACTTTGGTATGTTCTCATGGCTTTTTTAGGTTCTCCGGTTTCCTCGTAAAATCTACCTAGGTAATAATTTCCAAGCATTGTATCTGGATGCTCTTTTCTTGCAAGTTTTCCTAGTTCTTCATAATCATTCCATTTTTCTAATTTTTCAATAGCAGCAGATATAGCTTGAAAATCATTAATTCTAATAGTGTTGTCTAAACCAAATAGTTCTTCAATAACATTATATTTTTCAATTAGGTAACCGTAAAGTGAACCCTCAATATTTAAAAGTTCTTCTTTGTACTGCTTATTGCTAATTGGTCTGTAAATAGAAAATATATCTTCAATAGCTTTGGGAATAGCTCTTCCAACAAGAGAATAGTGAGTTGCACCTTCAAAATCATCAAAATAGTAGTTTACAGCTGCATTGTCAACCAAAGACAATTGTTTGTCTGTGTAAATTACATCTTCTCTAATCGATTTTATATCATCTGTTCCAGTAGCCATATAAAACCAAGTTTTTTGTTTAATAGTAGACAGTTTTTCTGTTAAACGTTCTGCCATCATAGGTGCAAAATCTGGGCTTAAATTTATATAACCTTGAAATAAAGCTGGATCTTTAAATAGGTAGTAGTTTATGAAATTAGAGGTATAATCGTGACCAACGGCAATTACAAACTTTGCTGTCCTGTAATTTGTGTCTAAGTAAGGAAGCAGCTCCAGCCCAATAAATTCAAAGAAATTAGCGCCGGAATTTGATGGAAAATAATTTGTGTCATCAAAATAACCATCATCTATCCTTGTGTTTAATTGATTTATTCCTACAACTATGGCCTCTGGCATATCTTCCCAGTAGCTATAAAAGTCTACATTTCCAGCAACAGGCTCAAAAAGATAATCACCATCTAAAACTATAAATATAGGATACCTCTTTTCTGAATTGCTCTCATAATTCCTAGGCAATTGAATTTTTATTTCGCGATCCTCTCCAAGTTTTTCTGAATAAATAGTTTCATATTTTACTTGAGAAATAGCTGAAAATGAAAATAATAAAGTGAAGAGTAGAGAATAATATTTCATGGGAAGCTTTTTTTGGGTTCCCCAAGATATAAAATTTTATGTTTTCTTTCTGTTAAGAATAGGTAGCAGTAAAAATGAAAGTCCTCCAAGCACAATATTTAGTAAAGTTTGTGATCCCCAAAGAATCCAACCAAAGGCTTCACCATCTTGTTTGTCTATATTAAAATATATTAAAATTGCGCCTATAGCAAATGGATATACTCCTATGCCGCCATTAGTTGCAGAAATAGCAAAAGATCCTATTGCAAAAGCTGCAAGAATACCAGCAATACTTAAGTTCTCTGTTCCGGGAATACAATATTTAATAACACCAAACATAAGCACATAAGAGAGCCAGATAAATACTGTATGAAAGATAAACGCCCACTTATTCTTCATATGCAATATGCTTTTCATACCGTCTAAAAGTCCTTCTGCAAATGTTCTTAGTTTCACAAAGAATTTGTGGGTAGAGCTCTTTAATATTCGAACACCTACTAGCACGCCAACCACTAATAAAACAATAATACCAACAGCCATTAAAGGATTAATATCTTGGTCATTAAAATAGTTCAACAAAGTGTCTGTCTGTAACAGTATAGCAGTAGCAACTACTAAAAGTAACATAATAAGGTCTGCAATACGTTCTGATACAATAGTCCCAAATGCTTTTTCAAAAGGAACTTTCTCATAGGTGGAAATAGTTGCACCTCTTAAGACTTCTCCAGAACGCGGTATGCCAAGGTTGGCCAAATATGCTACCATAACTGCCATAAAACTATTATAAAACTTAGGTTTGTATCCTAAAGGTTCTAGAAGAAACTTCCATCTGTAAGCCCTAGATGCATGGCTTAGTAATCCTAATATAAGGGAAACGGCTATCCAAAACTTATCAGCTTCTACTATATTAACCCAAAGCTTTTCGCGTTCTTCCGGAGTTGCGCTAGACACCATATACCAAATTAAAAAAACTCCCAGTAAAAGTGGGAGTAGTGTTTTTAAAATTTTAGAAAGGTGTTTATTCAAAGTGGTTTATTTCAGAAGGTTATTCTCTTCATTAGGAAACACTAAAGACGGTTTAAAGTTCTTAGCCTCATCCATGGTCATCATACCATAAGTAATAAGAATAAGAATATCTCCTTTTGCAACTTTACGAGCAGCTGCTCCATTTAAAGTAATTTCACCACTTCCTCTAGGGCCAGGAATTGCATAAGTTTCAAGACGTTCGCCATTGTTGTTGTTCACAATTTGAACTTTTTCGCCTTCAACTAAATTTGCAGCATCCATTAAATCTTCATCTATGGTAATGCTACCAATATAATTAAGGTCTGCACCTGTGACTTTCACACGGTGAATTTTAGATTTTACTACTGTTACAAGCATATTCAAAATTAGTAATTTAAAGAGACATTATCAATCAATCTTACGTCTTCTACAAATACAGCAATAAAAGCCCTGTATTTGTTGTTCTTATGTTTTCTCTTAATGGTTTTAAGTGTGTCTATGTTGGCAATTTCAAAATACTCTAGCTCTAGTGCTTCTTGTTTGTCAAATTCACTCTTAACCCATTCATTAAGTTGCCTTGCCGACTTATATTTGAAATCTTCTTTAACTTTTTGTAGGGTTTTGTAAATAAATGCAGATGCATCTCTGCGTTCTTTAGACAGACGTTCATTTCTTGAACTCATAGCTAGTCCGCTATTTTCTCTATAAATAGGACAACCTACTATAGTAACAGGCTGTTTGGTTAAAGAAATCAATTTCCTAACAATCTGTAATTGCTGAAAATCTTTTTCTCCAAAATATGCATAATCTGGCTTTACAATATCAAAAAGAAGCTCTAAAACTGTGCCTACACCGTTAAAATGACCTTGCCTGTATTTGCCTTCCATTTCATTAGCAATAGCTCCAAAATTATAAGAGTTAGAAGTGATATTGCCATTATATAAATCTTCTGCATTTGGAGCAAACACAATAATATCGTTATGCAACGTTTTTAAAAGTGCCTCGTCTTTTGATAATGTGCGAGGATAGTTTTTTAAATCTCCCGCATTGCCAAATTGCGTAGGATTTACAAAAATGCTTACCACAACAATTTCGTTTTGTGATAAAGCAGATGTCACCAAAGCAAGATGGCCTTTGTGCAAAGCACCCATTGTAGGAACAAAACCAACAGTGTTATTACCCGTTCTTTGAGAGTTTAGAAATGCTTGTAGAGATGTGGCGTCCTTAAACGTAGGCATTTATATTGTGTTAATGGCGTGCAAAAGTAAGATTAAAAATGGTTATTGGCTTAAATTTTTGTAATTTTGCGTGTTTTTTGAACCAAGTAACGCTTAAAGTAAAGACCTATGAAAGATAAGAGGATATTATACATATCATCTGAAGTAATACCGTATCTGCCAGAAACAGAAATATCGTCGATGTCTTTTGAGATGCCTCGAATGATAAACAGTATTGGTGGACAGATTCGAATTTTTATGCCAAGGTTTGGTAATATAAATGAGCGTCGTCACCAATTACATGAGGTTATTAGATTGTCTGGTATGAATTTGGTCATTAATGATTTAGATATGCCGCTAATAATTAAAGTTGCATCTATTCCTAAAGAGCGTATGCAGGTTTACTTTATAGATAATGAAGATTATTTTAAACGTAAAGCTACACTAACAGATGAGGATGGAAATTTATTTCCTGATAATGATGAGCGTGCAATATTCTTTGCTAAAGGTGTAATTGAAACCGTTAAGAAATTAAACTGGTCTCCAGATATTATTCATGTTCACGGTTGGTTGGCATCTTTATTGCCATTATATCTTAAAAACTACTACGGTAATGAGCCTTTGTTTAAAGATGCAAAAATTGTGACATCGGTTTATAACTCAGGTTTTGAGGGTTCTTTAGATGAAGACATGGCTCAGAAAATTATGTTTGATGGTATAGAAGATACAAGCGTTGCTCACATTGTTGAGCCTACTTTTAATGGTTTAATGAAAACATCTATGGATTTTTCTGACGCCATAGTATTAGGTAGCGAAGATCTTTCTGATGAATTGGTAGCGTATGCAGAAGCAAGCAAAAAACCAGTATTAGAATACAAAGGGCTTGAGAGTTTTTCTCAGCCGTTACGAGAATTTTATAGCACAAAAGTGCTAAATGATAAAGAATAAATTTAATGACTATAACTAAAAATTTTATAAAAGTAGCAGCTCTTCTAGTTGCTATTTTTTATTTAGGTTCATGTGAAGAAGAAGAGTTTAATACTGTGGGCTCAGATTTAATTCCTTCAGAAAATTTTGATGCATTATTGTTTGATGGAACTCAAATGGTTACATCACAACAAGATATTGTTGGTGTGCAAACAAATGGTTTGCCAACATACTTGTTGGGTGTTTATAATGATGAAATTTATGGACAAACATCTGCAAGCGTCTTAACACAATTAGTAATGGCTTCTGCAAACCCAACTTTCGGAGATAATGTAGAGTTAGATAGTGTGGTTATGTCTATTCCTTACTTTAGCACACCTACAGCAGCAGAAGGAGATACTACTTTTTATAGTTTAGATTCTATTTACGGCAGTGGTCCAATTAAACTAAGTGTTCAGGAGTCTGGATATTTTTTAAGAAATGTAGACCCAAACTCGGGAGATGGTTTTAGTAATGCTCAACTGTACTACTCTAACCAACAACAAGAATTTGAAAATAACTTAAGAGATTTTGTGTTTTTTGAAGATGATAATTTTGAGTTTTCTAACGAAGAACTTGTATTAAAGAGATTAAATGAAGAGGACGATGATGAAGATGAGACAAATGATACAATTGTTGAGAGAGTTACGCCGAGACTTCGCGTGAAGTTAGATAGCACTTATTTTAAGAATAATATTATAGATAAAGAAGGTTCAGAGGAGTTGTTGAATAATAACAATTTTAAGAATTTCTTTAGAGGTTTGTATTTTAATGCAGAAGCTGTAAACCCTAATGGCTCAATGGCATTACTTAATTTTGGATCTACAAATGCAAATATAACATTGTATTACAGATCAGACTTAGAAGAGTCTAATGGTGGTACAGAAGGAGAGACAACTACAGATAATACAACTAAGACCTTTGTGTTAAATTTCGGTGATATAATTGTAAACACCTATAAGACTCCATTTACGCCATCTCAAAACAATCAAAACTTATATATAAAAGGCGCTACGCCTAATATTGCTGAAATTGAACTGTTTAGCGATGAAGATCAGCTAGACTCTTTAAAGCAACTTGACTGGTTGGTGAATGAAGCAAACTTAACATTCTATGTAAATCAGCAATTAGCAGACAATGGAGAGAAGGAGCCAGAACGTATATTTGTGTATGATTTAAATAATAATACTATCTTGTTTGACTATACTATAGATTTTACTCAAAATGCAACAGATCCAGTTAATTCTAGAATATTGCACTTGGGAAGATTAACAAGAACACAGAATGAATCTGGTAGTACAACAGACGAAGAAGAAACTGGTATTTTCTATAAGATTAAGATGACAGAATATGTGAAAAACATAATTCAAAACGACTCTACTAATACTCGATTAGGAGTAGCTGTTTCTCCTAACGTTGAAATTTTAGGGGATCTTAACGCTAAAACAAGTAACAGCTCAGAAGATGTTACAGTGCCTTTTACAGCTCCGTTATCACCAGAAGGTACAGTACTTCACAGTAATTTGTCGCCTAATGAAGACAAGCGACTAAAATTAAGAATCTATTACACAGAACCAAACTAACAACCAAAACTTATGTGTGGAATTGTAGGCTATATTGGACATCGTGATGCGTATCCAATTATATTAAAAGGATTACAGAGATTAGAATATAGAGGTTATGACAGTGCTGGAATAGCTTTATGGGATGGAAGTGAAATTCAACTTTGTAAGACAAAAGGTAAGGTAGAGGAGCTAAAACAAAAATGTGAGTCAAGTGCTACCATTAAAGGTAATATTGGTATTGGTCACACACGTTGGGCAACTCACGGTGTGCCTAATGATGTAAACTCTCATCCTCATTATTCAAACTCTGGAGATCTTGTAATTATTCACAATGGAATTATTGAAAATTATGACCCATTAAAACAAGAGCTCACTAAAAGAGGTTACAAATTTAAATCTGATACAGATACAGAGGTGTTAGTTAACCTTATTGAAGATGTAAAGAAAAATGAAAAAGTTAAGTTAGGTAAAGCAGTTCAAATTGCTTTAAACCAAACGGTAGGAGCTTATGCAATTGCAGTTTTTGACAGAAAAAAACCTAATGAAATAGTTGTAGCAAGATTAGGGAGCCCTTTGGCCTTAGGTGTTGGAGAAGATGAGTTTTTTATAGCGAGTGACGCTTCACCGTTTATTGAGTTTACAAAAAATGCTATCTACTTAGAAGATGGCCAAATGGCAGTAGTAAGAAATCATAAAGATTTAAAAATATGGAAGATTAAAGATGATTCTTTGGTTGCACCATATATACAAGAGCTACAGCTAAACCTTGAGCAAATTGAGAAAGGTGGTTATGATCACTTTATGCTTAAGGAAATTTATGAGCAGCCAAACGCAATCAGTGATACCTACAGAGGTAGAATGTTGGTGAATGAAAACCTCATCAGAATGGCCGGAATAGATGATAACATCGAGAAATTTCTTAACGCTAAGCGCATTATCATTGTAGCTTGTGGAACTTCTTGGCACGCTGGTTTAGTTGCAGAGTATATTTTTGAAGACATTGCAAGAATACCTGTAGAGGTTGAGTATGCTTCAGAATTTAGATACCGTAATCCAATAATAAACAAGGATGATGTAGTAATTGCAATTTCCCAAAGTGGAGAAACTGCAGATACTATGGCGGCAATTAATCTTGCAAAAGAAAACGGTGCATTTGTTTTTGGTGTTTGTAATGTTGTAGGCTCTTCTATCTCTAGAGAAACACATGCAGGTGCATATACTCACGCAGGACCAGAAATTGGGGTAGCCTCAACAAAGGCTTTTACAACTCAAATTACAGTGTTAATTCTAATTGCACTAAGATTAGCTAAGCAAAAAGGAGTGTTGTCTAATTCGCAGTTTAATGAACACTTAAGAGAATTAGAACAAATTCCAGAAAAGGTAAAGAAGGCATTAGAGTCTAATGAACATATAGAGGTTGTTGCAAGTAAATATAAAGATGCTAAAAACTTCCTTTATTTAGGTAGAGGATTTAACTTTCCGGTTGCTTTAGAAGGTGCTTTAAAACTTAAGGAGATATCTTACATACATGCAGAAGGGTATCCTGCTGCAGAGATGAAGCATGGGCCAATTGCTTTAATAGATTCACAAATGCCTGTTGTGGTTATAGCTACAAGAAAAGGGCATTATGACAAGGTTGTTAGTAATATTGAAGAGATAAAATCTCGTGAGGGAAAAATTATTGGTATAGTTACTGAGGGTGATGTTGAAGTAAGAAAAAGAGCAGACTATGTTATAGAAGTTCCTGAAACTTTAGAAAGCTTAACGCCTTTACTAACTACTATTCCGTTACAGCTCTTGTCTTACCATATAGCGGTAATGCTAGATAAAAACGTAGACCAGCCAAGAAACCTTGCAAAGAGTGTTACTGTAGAGTAATTGTCTTGAAAATGGAATACTATAAATTTAAAAGAGCTCTAATTTAATTAGAGCTCTTTTGTTTTTGGCTAGTGTATAATAGTTTATATAAAGTACAGTGCTTTAGTAGTGGTTGTATTAAATATAAATATATGTATTCAAAAAACTTCAAAATTTCCGTATTGCAATTTAAATTAAAAAACTATCTTTGCACCTTGAAAATGAAGGGTACTTGTATCCTATTTTATATAAGCTAAATACACTAAAAACCATTTAGATAATGTCTAAAGTCACAGGAAAAGTTGCTCAAATTATTGGCCCTGTTGTTGACGTTGCGTTTGACACAGAAGGCGAACTTCCAAAAATTTACGATTCTCTTGAAATAAAAAGAGAAGACGGATCTATCTTAGTTCTAGAAGTACAATCACACATTGGTGAAAACACCGTGCGTACTATTTCTATGGACTCTACAGATGGATTGTCAAGAGGTACTGCTGTTGAAGCGACAAACGCTCCAATACAAATGCCTATTGGTGATGTTTACGGGAGACTATTTAATGTTGTAGGAGATCCTATTGATGGTATGGAAGACATGCCTAAGACTGGAGACAACGGTCTGCCAATTCACCGTAATGCACCTAAGTTTGAAGATCTATCTGTATCTACAGAAGTTCTTTTTACTGGTATTAAAGTAATTGACCTTATTGAGCCTTATGCTAAAGGTGGTAAGATTGGTTTATTTGGTGGTGCAGGTGTAGGTAAAACTGTACTTATTCAAGAATTAATTAACAACATTGCAAAAGGACACGGTGGTTTGTCTGTATTTGCAGGTGTTGGAGAGCGTACTCGTGAGGGTAACGATTTACTTCGTGAGATGTTAGAGTCTGGTATTATTAAATACGGAGATGACTTTATGCACTCTATGGAAGAAGGTGGATGGGATCTTTCTAAAGTAGATAAAACTGCTATGAAAGACTCTAAAGCAACATTCGTATTCGGACAAATGAATGAGCCACCAGGAGCACGTGCTCGTGTAGCGCTTTCAGGATTAACTATTGCAGAATACTTCCGTGATGGAGCAGGAGATGGTCAAGGAAAAGATGTATTATTTTTCGTAGATAATATATTCCGTTTTACACAAGCAGGATCAGAGGTGTCAGCACTTCTTGGTCGTATGCCTTCTGCGGTAGGTTACCAACCTACCTTAGCAACCGAAATGGGAGCTATGCAAGAGCGTATTACATCAACTAAAAAAGGATCTATTACATCTGTACAAGCGGTATACGTACCTGCAGATGACCTTACCGATCCAGCACCAGCAACAACGTTTGCTCACTTAGATGCAACTACTGTATTGTCTCGTAAGATTGCAGAGCTTGGTATTTATCCAGCGGTAGATCCGTTAGATTCTACATCTCGTATCCTTACTGCAGATATTTTAGGTAATGAGCATTATGATTGTGCACAACGTGTAAAAGAGCTTTTGCAGAGATATAAAGAACTACAAGATATTATTGCTATTCTTGGTATGGAAGAATTATCTGAAGAAGATAAAATGGCTGTAGGGCGCGCTCGTCGTGTACAGCGTTTCCTTTCTCAGCCGTTCCACGTAGCAGAGCAGTTTACAGGTATTCCTGGTGTCTTAGTAGATATTAAGGAAACTATTAAAGGCTTCAACATGATTATGGACGGTGAGTTAGATCACCTGCCAGAAGCAGCTTTCAACCTTAAAGGAACTATAGAGGAAGCAATTGAAGCTGGTGAGAAAATGTTAGCAGAGTCTTAATAATTAAGTACGACGTAAAAGTAGTTAGCTCTATTTTAATCTGCTAATTATTAATTACTAACTACTAAAAACGAACAATTATGTTTTTAGAAATTGTAACACCAGAAGCTGTGATATTAACTAGCGAAGTTGAAAGCGTTACCGTACCAGGTATTAACGGTGAGTTTCAAATGTTAGATAATCACGCGCCTATTGTGTCTATCTTAGAAAAAGGTAAAGTGCGTTTTAATGGAGATGTTTCTATTTCAGAAAATGTACGCAAGCTTTTCAAGAAAGATGAAAACGGTAAATGGACATTTGCTGTAAAAGGTGGCGTAATTGAAATGAAAGACAATAAAGTTATTGTTCTAGCAGACTAAATTACAAGCTTTAGTATATATTTAAAACCTGTAAAGTTTTCTTTACAGGTTTTTTTATACATTTAAATAAATGATTCAGAAGCCAAATAATATCATAATTTCAGACAGTCGAAGACCAGTTTGGCATCTTTTAATTGCGGCAGCTTGTTATACCTGTGTGGTAGTTTTACTATACACCTTTTTTGCAAATTTTAGGTTTGGTGAATCCTTAAGCAAAATGAAATCTATTTCTGGTATGCTGCAATCGGCTATAGTATTAACAGGAGTGGCTGTACGTTTTTCAATGCAAACAAATATTGTTTTTGATATAGATAATAATAGATATAAGAAACAATATGCGATATCTAGAATAACCTTTGGAAGGTGGAAAGATTTTAAGAGCTTAGATTATATATCTGTTTTCAAATATAAAGCCTATGAATACCAAGTTAGTTTGTGGTATGACCGCAATCAGCATTGGAAAATAGTCTCTTATGAAGATAAAAAAGCTGCAATTAATCAAGGGATGTTATTAGCAGATAAGTTCGGTATAAGTGTATGGGATTCAACCGTAGCTAATAATGGAAAATGGATAGCATAAACGGTTATTAAGCACCCTAAATTTAAAATGCCGACTACGAATCAACCGCAAAATTGTTAAGCTTCGAGGTTGAAACGATAGTGGCGAAATATGTGCTTTAATAAATTATTTAGTTATATCATTTAATGTCCAATCATAGGGATAAAAAGTAACCTTAGCATCTTCTGGAATCTTGGTGCTTCTAAAAGCGTTTGAAAATTGAATTAAAGATTGTCCATTCTTAGTGAAGTCCTCATTGTACCATTCCATGATTTGAGAAAAAGCCACTGAAGTGTCATTCACTCTTAAAAAATTAGGATTGTTAATGGCTTTTACAGTTTGCTCTTGTAATTGTTTATCTAAAAAATTAGGAGAATAGGCGTGATCTATAATAGGAGGACAACTTAGTGCACCACAAACTAGCACAAAATGAAAACGAGGTTCATTTGGAAATTTCTCTCTTAATAATTTATTTTCGATATCATTTAAAGTAACTTTTTTTCCGCCTACAGAATATGTGGTGGCATCAAAGAATCCATCTATATCTAATGGAGACTTAATAGGATAAGAATCACTAATCCCTTTAATAACTAAAAGATTATACGTGTTAATCCAAAAGGCTTGATAAGTTTTGCTGTTAAGTAAAGATACGCTTATGTTTTTTGCATCATTTAACGCATCGTCAAGTAAATCTGAATCTTCTGAAATTGCTTTATAATCTACCTTATTTTGCTTTACGTATGTATTAAAAACTAGATCAGCTTTTTTGAAAAAAGATGCAGTAGATTGTGCGTGACTAACGCCTGTAAGTATACATAAAGCTATTAAAAGCAACTTTTTCATAAAATTAAATGTGTTTATTAAAATTTAAGTCGTGTATTATAAACAATAATTACACAAGCTTACAGTAATGTTTTGAACTAGAAGTACTTTAGTTTGTAAAAACTATAACTTAACAGTGTTCTACCTTTTATAACCATTCTAAATACTAAATGTGGTCTTAAGTTTTTATCTTTAATGACGACCTACATTAATATATATTTCAAAAGCAGTGCCAAATACTGCAAAACTCACCTTGTATGAAACACATTGTTATAATTGGTAATGGTATATCTGGTATTACTGCAGCAAGACACATCAGAAAACTATCAGATTATCGTATTACTGTTATTTCTTCAGAAACTGAGCACTTTTATTCACGTACGGCATTAATGTATATTTATATGGGACACATGAAGTATGAGCATACTAAACCATACGAGGATTGGTTTTGGGAAAAAAATAGAATAGAATTAAAACAAGGCTATGTAGTTTCAGTTGATACTGAAAATAAACAGCTTCAATTTAAAAATAATGATCTTTTAGGCTATGATAAGTTAATATTAGCAACAGGCTCTCAAACGGCTACATATGGTTGGGAAGGTTTAAGTTTAAATGGTGTGCAAGGTCTAGTTAATATTCAAGATGTTCAAGCTTTAGAAAATAATACAGAAAACTGTAAACACGCTGTAATTATTGGCGGTGGCTTAATAGGAGTGGAGTTGGCAGAAATGCTTTCAACTAGAAAAATTCCAGTTACCTTTTTAATTAGGGAGTCTTATTTCTGGAATAGTGTTTTACCTGAAAATGATGCAAAACATATTTCTGAGCACATTCTCTCACACGGCATTTCTTTAAAGCCTGAAACTAATCTTGACAAAATACTTGGTGATAACAATGGGAATGTTAGAGCTGTTCTTACAGATTCTGGTGAAGAAATTTCCTGCGATGTTGTAGGGATTTGCACTGGAGTTAAGCCTAATATTAATTTTTTAGAAGGTTCAGGTATTGCAACAGATAAAGGGATTTTAGTAAACAGAAAATTAGAGACCAACGTTAAAGATATTTATGCAATTGGAGATTGTGCACAGCAACATGAAGCTATAGGATATAGAAAACCTGTTGAGGCTGTTTGGTATACAGGAAGAATGATGGGTGAAACTGTAGCGCAAACAATTTGTGGAAAAACCATGCCATATAATCCTGGAAATTGGTTTAACAGTGCAAAATTTTTTGATGTAGAGTATCAAACTTATGGTTGGGTATTTAATGATAAAAATAAAAAAGAAGGTGAAACCCATTTTCATTGGAAAAATCCAAAAGGAGACCAGTGGTTAACAATTGCATATCACGAAAAAACTCTTAAGTTTTTAGGTATAAATACGTTTGGCATAAGAATGAAACACGAAACGTTTGATTCTTGGTTAAATGAAAATCAAAATGTTACTCATGTGGTGGACAACTTGCGTAAAGCCAATTTTGACCCTGAGTTTTATAAAAAATTAGAAGGTAATATTCAAATATCTTTCAAGAATCATTTGTCTTCAAAAACAACTAACACAACACAGCTATGAGTAGAATAGAACATAACATGTCTCTTACGGGAGGACAACCACCAAAAGCATTAAATACCATTCAAAAAATTAGTACTGCTGTAGGTGTTGTTGGTTTGGGGATTTTACTTTTAGCACTCCTAAACGTTAATTTTCCAAACAAAACTATAGCATTGTCACTATCGCTTCTAATGATGCTGGCAGGTATCGTAGCTTTTTCCTATGGAGCTTATTCTAATAAACATGAAGGTATTAAAAATGATGGTGTCATGTTTAAATCAATTACCAGTCGCGGTTTATGGGGTTGGATATTAGGCATTGCTATGACTGGGTTTTATGTTGTACTATATTTTTATCCGCAATATTTAGGCTTGGTAAGTGATGGTGATAACACAGGAGTAATAGCTTTATTTGACCCATTAAGTAAATTGTTAAGCGGTAATCCAGCAAGCCAATGGTTTTTGTACGGTACACTCTATACATTAGCCATTTTTGCATTCGGAATAAAATTTATTTGGAAATATAGAAATAACACCTATGAAGTGGTAAGAACCATTTCTGTAATGTTTTTTCAAACTGCTTTCGCATTTATAATACCGGAAATACTAGTAAGATTAAACCAGCCTTATTATGATTTTAAAAACATTTGGCCATTAAATTATGAGCTGTTTGCTGGGTATAAGATAGATGAATTTTTAAGCGCTGGAAATGTAGGGCTTATAATGCTCATCTTTGGGCTTCTTTCAATATTTGTTATCACTCCAATACTTACCTATAAATATGGAAAACGTTGGTATTGCTCTTGGGTATGTGGTTGTGGTGGTCTGGCAGAAACAGCTGGAGATCCTTTTAGGCACTTGAGTGATAAAAGTCAAAGTGCTTGGAAAATTGAACGTTGGGTCATACATAGTGTTGTGGTTTTTGTAACCGTAATGACGGTAGCGGTGGTGTTTTCTTATTTGCAAGGAAATGAGTCTAGCTCGATATCAGAATGGAGTAATCTGGATAACAAAGTCGTCTTTATGAGTGAAGAAGGCGACAAGCCTATTGGGGATAAAATTTTGGCTGCTCAACAAGCAAATGCAAAAGGTGTTGTGTTTATAAATAAATCAAGCAGCACACCAACTATTCAAAGTAGCGTGCCTTTAACAATAGATTATATTGTTGTAAATGAAGCAGAGCAGGAAGAGGCTTTAAAAAAGGCTAAAAATGGTGAGAATGTAGTGTTGCAAAATGCATTAGCACAATCTCCAGATTTTGAAGTAGCTGCCAATCAAGATGTAAAAGTGTATGATGATTTCTTAATAAGTAAAGAATTCTTTATTTGGTTTATTGTAATTCTACTTACCCTTGTTTTTGGTTGGGCTATGCTTTTTAAAAGAGAGGAATTAGCTAAAGATGCCCAATATGGAGCAATAGGTTATTTTGTAGTGGTAATATCATTATTGCTAATTACCTATTTTAGTTCACCAGGTAAGTTATTTTTGTTTGATGCTTATCAATTAAGAAAAGCTTACGGATTTTTAATTGGAGCCATTTTTAGCGGTGTTATAGGTGTAGGGTTTTACCCTATATTCGGTTCACGTGTTTGGTGTCGTTTTGGGTGTCCTATGGCAGCTATATTAGGCTTTCAGCAGCGCTTACTTTCCAAGTTTAGAATTACAACAAACGGTGGACAGTGTATTTCTTGCGGAAACTGCTCTACATATTGTGAAATGGGGATAGATGTTAGAGCATATGCTCAAAAAGGGGAGAATATTGTAAGGTCTTCTTGTGTTGGTTGCGGTATTTGTTCTGCCGTATGCCCTAGAGGTGTATTGAAATTGGAAAACGACTCTATGAATGGCCGTATAAATTCAAACGATATTTTATTGGGTAATGATGTTAACTTAATGGATTACCTAAAGCAACACAACTAAAAATAAGGCATAAAAAAACTCCGAGTATAAACTCGGAGTTTTTTGTTGGCCCACTAGGTCTCGAACCTAGACTCTTCTGTACCAAAAACAGACGTGTTGCCAATTACACCATAGGCCAAAATTACTAAGCGTTGTGCTTTTTTGTAATTGAGAGTGCAAATTTAAAACATTTCTTGAATATTCCAAACATACTTTCAAAAAAATATTTTTCTAAAATAATATGAATTTGGTTACGTTGTCTACCTAATCAGGTTGAATTTAGTAAATTCGCCAATTACCTATTTAATTATACTATGAAAGATTTCAACTTTTCGAAGTGGAACACTATACTTGGCTGGTTTGCATTTGCAGTCGCATTAATTACTTTCACCCTTACGGTCGAGCCTACAGCTAGTTTTTGGGATGCAGGTGAGTATATAGCAACAGCCTCTAAGTTAGAAATAGGGCATCCGCCAGGAGCGCCATTATACCAAATGTTAGGTGCTGTGTTTTCTGTATTTGCTCTAGAGGCTTCTCAAATTGCACTAATGGTAAATATGATGTCTGTTTTGGCAAGTGCATTTACTATTCTTTTTATGTTCTGGTCTATTTCTATCTTAATAAGAAAAATTTCAGGAAAAGCAGAAACACTTTCAGCAGGTCAAAAAACAGCAGTTTTAGGAAGTGCGTTAGTAGGTTCATTAGCACTTACATTTACAGATAGCTTTTGGTTTAATGCAGTAGAGGCAGAGGTATATGCAATGGCAACCTTTATCCTTTCAGTTATATTTTATGTAGGCTTGCTTTGGGAGCGCGATATGTTAAAGCCAAGAGGTAACCGTTGGTTAATTCTTATTTGCTTTATAGTAGGATTGTTGTTTGGTGTTCACTTTATGGGTCTTTTAGCAATTCCAGCAATAGGATACCTTTACTTCTTTAAAAATTACAAAGAGGTTACTGCAAAAAACTTCATTATAGCAACGGTTATCATTGTGGCTATACTAATGTTTATATTTAAATTACTTCTGCCTTATAGCTTAAGCTTTTTTGCTATTTCTGAGGTGTTCTTCGTTAACACTATTGGTTTACCATTTAATTCAGGAACTATAATTGCGTTATTGGTTGTAATTGCAGGATTTTATTTCGGTATTACGTATACACGTAAAAAGGGTTTTGTTCATGTAAACACCTTGCTGCTTTGTGTTCTCTTTATTTTAATAGGATTCTCTAGTTGGACAATGTTGCCTATACGTGCCAATGCAGGAACGGTTATAAATGAAAATAATCCAGCCAATGCAAGAGAGCTTTTAGCCTACTATAACAGAGAGCAGTATGGCGAATCTCACTTATTTTATGGGCCGCAGTTTACAGAAATGTATAGTGGATTAGATGAAAACAATCCGTATTCTGACGCTAAACCAAAATACGAGCAAGATGAGAAAACTGGCAAGTATGTTATCGTTAATGATTGGGAGAATGCTAATCAAAATTTAGATGATAATCATAAAGGGTTTCTGCCTAGAATGTGGAGTCCCGAGCATAAAGCTAATTATCTTGGCTTTATAGGAGAACTTGAGTTTACCGTAAAGCCTGAATACAGAGATCAACAAGAACTTTTAAATGCAGTTGCAGATGTAAAGACTAAATATGCTTTAGGACAAATAGATGCAGAAGATTATGATCAATTCCTAACCCAATTTGGGCAATATTTAGATATAGAAAAACCAAGCTTTGCAGCCAATATTGGTTATATGATCGAGTATCAATTTGGATATATGTATTGGCGTTATTTCATGTGGAATTTCACTGGTCGTCAAGATGATGTTCAAGGTAAGATGGATGACCTTCATGGTAATTGGCTAAGCGGTATTAAGTTTATAGATGAGTTACGTTTAGGTTCACAGGATAATCTTCCGTCAGACGTTAAGAATAACAAAGCCCGAAACACATATTTTTTCTTGCCATTCCTTTTAGGGTTACTAGGGTTAGTATTTCAGTTTACTAAAGACAAAAAGAATTTCTGGGTACTCTTGGTATTTTTCCTATTTACAGGACTAGCGTTAAAAGTGTATTTAAATGAACGTCCTTTCGAAGTGCGTGAAAGAGATTATGCATTGGTAGGATCATTTTACGTGTTTGCAATGTGGATTGGTTTTGGAGTATATGCATTATATGATATGCTAAAGGACAAAATCACTACTAAAATGTTAGCGCCTGCAGTTACAGTAGTATGTTTATTAGCTGTTCCTGTAGTATTAGCCTCTCAAAACTGGGATGATCACGACAGGTCAGACAGATATACAGCTCAAAGTATGGCTAAAATGTATCTTGACTCTTGTGATGAAAATGCCATTTTATTCACCATCGGAGATAACGATACATTTGCACTTTGGTATGCTCAAGAAATAGAAGGCTATCGCAGAGATGTACGTGTGGTAAATACAGCTTTGTTTGCTACAGATTGGTATATAGATCAAATGCGTCGTAAAGCCTATGAGAGCGACCGCATACCTACAACTTTAGAGCATAAGAACTATGTGTATGGTGTAAACGATGCCGTTTGGTATCAAAAAGATCCAAGAGTAAGAGATACATTGCTAATTAAAGATTGGATAAAGTACATAAAGAGTGACAATGAAACCACAAAGGCAGAATTAAGAAGTGGCCAAATAGTTAATACATTTCCAACTAAAAACTTAAGACTGCCAGTAAGCGGATCAAATGCTATTGAACATGGTATTGTAAAAGAAAAAGACAGAGAGAAAATAGCACCTTATATAGACATTACATTAAAAGGTGATATAATTTATAAGAACAGACTTATTATGCTAGATGTAATAGCTAATAATGAGTGGAAACGACCAATTTACTTTACAGGTGGTAGTTATGGAGATGATGATTATCTATGGATGAAAGATTACCTTCAGTTAGATGGTATGTGTTATAAACTTGTGCCAATACGAACGCCAATAGACAAAAGGAACCCTTACGATATGGGACGAATAGATACAGATAAAATGTATAATATCGTTAAGGAATGGGATTGGGGTAATGGTAATGATCCAGATATTTATCATGATCCAGAAACACGTAAAAATGGTTTAGTTTACCGTAGTAACCTTGCTAAACTTATAGAAGAGCTAATTAAGGAGAAAGACTTTGAGCGTGCAGAAGAAATGTTAGACTTGGGTATGGAACAAATGCCGGTAGACTATTATGGCTTTTACACATTATTAGAGCCATTCATAAGTGGTTATTATGAAATTGGTAAGCCGAAAAAAGCTAGAGATATTTGGAGGCAAGTTGCCACTAAATATCAAGAGAATTTAACCTATTACTCAGGATTTAAAGAGTCGAGACAATTTAGGTATGCAGAAGATATCATAACAGATATTGAGCGTTACAGAAGCTTGGTAGATATATTAATTATATATCAAGATGAAGAATTAGTGAAACCAGAAGCAGAGAAATTTAATAATTACCTTAGGCTGTTCCGTCACTTTTATGGTGAAGATGAAGAAATGAATCCAGAAGAAGAACTTACTCCAGAAGAGCAGCAGTATATTGAAGGATTTGAGAAAGAATTTGGTACAGAAACAACTCCTAAAATTGATTCTGTAAACAATTTAGACTCTATAAACTAGGGCATTCCCCAAACTCTGGTTTGGGGTCAGGCTTTCACTACTCACTTTTTTAAAACAAGAAGATGTTTTAAAAAGAGTTTAAACATGCCGTTTAATCCTTAATGCAAAATTAATAGGATATGACATTACCATACATTCCTAAACTTGTACAATGGTGTTTCCCTAAAAGAATTTGGCATTTTTCCAGAAAAGAAAAAAGTATCTACCTCACTTTTGATGATGGCCCTATACCCAAAGTTACGCCTTGGGTATTGCAACAATTAAGTTCTTACAATGCAAAAGCTACATTTTTCTGTATTGGAGAAAACATTAAAAAACATCCTAAACTTTTTAGTGAGATAATTTCAAAAGGTCACGCAATAGGTAATCACACTCAACATCATTATAATTGTAAATCAACAGAACATCTCAAATACATAAATGACGTTAGTTTATGTGAAGATGAAATTCACACTGCTTTGGATAAGGAAAAGGAGGCTATTGTAACCACAAAAAAGTTATTTAGGCCACCATATGGTAGGTTGTCTCTAAGAGCTTCAAAAACGCTTAGGAAACTAGGATATAAGATTGTAATGTGGGATGTGCTAAGTGTAGATTATAATGCTACATTGTCTAAAGAAAAATGTCTTGAAAACGTTTTAAGTCACGCAAAAAATGGAAGTGTAATTGTATTTCACGATAGCTTAAAGGCAGAAAATAACTTGAGATACGCTTTACCAAAGGTTTTAGCGCACTATTCTAAAAAAGGATATACTTTTAAACCAATTAAAGATTAAGAAAATCTAAACGTACTCTTTTACCAAACCAATTAGAGTGTTGGCATCTTGTTCTCCGCTTTGTCTCCATTTCATCTCACCATTCTTATATATCATAAGAGTAGGTAGTCCTTTAACACGTAAAGCTTCAGCAAGTTCTGAGTTTTTATCTACATCTATCTTTATAACTTTGGCACTGTCGCCTAAAGCAGCAGCAACATCTCGAAGTACGGGATGCATTGCGGTAGATTGTTCGTTCCATTCAGTATAAAAATCTAATAGAACAGGAATATCGAGGTCAATAAGTTCTCCAAATTTTGACATAGCAATTCAAAATGATTGGTTATAGTAGGTAAATGTACAAAATTCGTACAAATATTAAGCATCTTTGGCTTTAAGCGTAATTACAGTAATTTCTGGCCAAATACCAACACGACCTGGATATCCTAAATACCCAAAGCCTCTGTTTACATTAATACGTCTTCCTAGCTCTTCATAAATACCTGCCCAATTCTTATAACGATATTGTACAGGACTCCATTTTATAACGCCAGGAATTTCAATACCAAATTGCATACCGTGTGTGTGGCCACTTAAAGTTAACTGAAAATTTTTGGGATTAGATTTAATGTTTTGTTGCCAATAGCTTGGGTCGTGACTCAATAAAATTTTAAAATCTCTTTCAGAAAGTCCTTCAGATGCTTTTTCGATATCACCATGTTTTACAAAACCGCCAGCGCCCCAATTTTCAACACCAACAATTTTAATACTGTCTTTTCCGCGTTGTATGCTTCTGTGTTCGTTTAACAATAAATCATAACCCATTTCCTTTTGAATGTTTTTAAGATTTAAAAGGTTTTCGGCTTTTTCTTTTCCATTAGCCCAATCAACATAATCACCATAGTCGTGGTTTCCTAGTATCGAGAACACACCATCTTTGGCTTTAAGACTCCCAAAAAGTGCTTTCCAAGGATCCATTTCAGAAGCTTTATTATTAACCATGTCTCCAGTAAAGAAAATAGCATCACTTTGTTGTTCGTTAATAAGGTTTACAGCGTATTTTATCTTTTCAAAATTATCAAAGCTTCCAGAATGAATATCGCTTATTTGAGTAATTTGGTACCCATTGAAAGCTTCAGGCAAATCGTCAAAACTTAGTTCGTACTTTAAAACCCTAAAATTGTATTTACCTTGTATCATTCCGTATAATAATGATGCAAATGGTATTGCTGCAATTCCCAAGGCAACCTGACTTATAAATTTTCTTCTTGAGGGTATCGTAAATGAAGTTTCGGTAGAAAAGAATCGGTAGTACGTTGCTACAAAAAAGCGAATAATATCTTCGCCAAACATAAAGATGACTAAAATAAGTTTTGGTGCTAGCATTGCAAGCATTAAACCAAAGGCATAGCTTCTGTTGCCACTTACCACACTACCTTCCTGTGGTACAATATTTTGAAAAATTAAGTTACCTACAACCAATAATGAAAGTATAAGGTAACTGTAGTGCCAAATTTTATTTGGAGTAATTGTCTTTAATGCCTGAAAAGCATAAATATCTATTAATATATAGATGACAATAAATATGAGCCAACGCATAAGTTATTTTTTATTGAATTTAGTAGTAGCTTGGTTTTAAGAAGCCTTACAGTTACTCCAGCAAATCTTTAGATGAAACGTCTAGAATTATAGGAGGATTAAAATATCTGCCAGTGCTATCTACAGAGCTAGCATTAACAAAGATGGTGTTTTTAATTCTTGTGAGACCATAGGCATCGTGCACATGACCAAAGATGTGATACTTTAAAGATAGCTTGTCTACACGTTTAGCTAAAACCTTGTCGCCTAAGTGAAAGTTACGATCGTGTAAGTCTAAAATTTCATATGGTGGTACATGAGAAATAAGAATATCTGTTTCTTTTGGGATGTCATTCCAGTAAAATGGCTCTTTAAATGCCCATCGTGTTAAGCTAGGGACTTGTGGTGTACCCCAAAAATTAATATTCCCAAGTGTAAGAGCTGAGTTGTGCAAATAATGAACACCTTTAGGTAGGCTTTCTGTAAACTTTTTTAGATCTATATCCTCAAGATAATAGTCATGATTACCTGCAATAAATACTTTATGGGTGTGTGGCAAACTTGAAAACCAGCTTATAAACTGTGAAACTTCGCGTTTAGTGCCACCTTCGGTTAAATCTCCGGCGTGTATAATAATATCGCCATCTGGAATTATGAGATCATCTTGCCTGTTGTGTGTGTCTGCTATGCAAACAATTTTCATAGGATTGCTTTTGTAGTCTTGTTACTTAAAATATTACCTTTAGCTAAAAATATTTTGAAAAAATACATAAAAGCCATTCTGGTAACCTTAGGAGTTTTATTAGTCCTGGTAATTGGAGCAAATTATTATGCAAAACTACAACTAAAAAAAGCGTTAAGTGAGGTCTCTGCTAAAAACGACTTTTCTTATGAAACTTTAGATGTTAATGTATTATTAGGTAAGGTTTCTATAGATAATGTGAACTTTAAATCTAAAAGTTTCGAGCTTGAATCTCCTTCTATAAAGATAAAAGGTTTTGGCTATTGGTCTTATATAACGAGTAAAGATATTAGTGTAAGCACACTTCAAATAGATGCGCCTAAGTTAAAAGTGATAAAAGGAGCAGAAAAAGACACTGTCACTTCAACTAAGAATCAGTCTTTTAAAGGTGATGTTTCAATAGGTAATATAAAAACATCAAATGGATATTTAGACGTCATTAATGAAGGTGACGAAAAAAACATTTCGATTAAACTATCTAACATTAATCTTAAGTCTTTTAAAACTTCTCAGGAAATATTAAAAAATGGCTTGCCATTCCATTACGAAAGCCTTTCAGGATCTTTAGATAGTGTTTATGTAAAGATGAATTTTTATCAAGATTTAAAAGTGCAATCAATTAAGATTGAGGATAATAATTTTAATGTAAATAACCTGTCGATTACACCCAAATATGAGCGGGCAGAATTTCAAAATGTGATTCCCTATGAAAAAGATCTAATTACTCTTAATGTGCCAGAATTAAATCTTAACAATTTAAAAATAGAAACATTAAATGATAAGTTGTCTTTAAAGACTCCAAGCATCGTTGTTGTAAATGCAGACTGTAATATTTATAGAGATAAAACACATACAGATGATGTAAGGATAAAACCTATGTATAGTGAAATGCTCAGAAATTTAAACTTTGGCCTTGATATTAGTGCTTTACAAATACAATCGAGTAAGTTGGTTTATGAAGAGCGAGCAGAAGGCACTAAAAAAATAGGCAAAGTGTTGCTTGAGAATTTAAACGCTACAATTAAGGATATAAATAATACTTCAAAAAATGATGGAGGTAAACTTACTACAGCAAACATCTCTACAAATTTTATGGGAACATCTCAATTAAACGTTAATTGGCAGTTCGATATTAATAATCTAAATGACACATTTAATATTAAAGGTGAAGCAAAACAAGTCTCAGCAGATGCAATGAATATGTTTTTTGTGCCAGCAGTCAACGTTAAAGCAATAGGAACATTAAATGAGTTGTATTTTAACTATTCTGGAGACAAAAATGACGCCCTTGGTGATATGCGTATAGATTATAGCACCTTTAAGGTAGAGGTTCTCAGGAAAGATGGCTCTAGTAAAAATAGATTACTAAGCGGTATTGTAAATTTATTTTTAGACAATAACGAAAAAGATGGTAGAGTAACAAAACAAGATGTTTCTGTTACTAGGGATAAAACTAAATCTTTCTGGAATTATTTTTGGCTTTGCATACGCAATGGAGCATTGCAATCACTTACTAAATCTTAAATGTAATTACAGGACGTTTGGCATGGTTAACAATATCTTCGCTTAAGCTTCCATTAAAAAAGTGGGCAAGACCTTTTCTGCCGTGTGTAGATATGCCTATTAAACCAGCATCTATACTTTGGGCGTAATTTAAGATTCCTTCCTCTATAGTACGATCATTGTATATGTGTAAATTAAACGTCTTAGATTCCATGCCTTCTAAGAAGTTGCTCATTTTCTTTTCTGCTTCTTCGGTAGTTTTAAATTTGTTGGCGGTGTTTATATACACTAAGTGAATGTTGGCATCTATTTTATTTGCAAACTTTACAGCCTCATTAAAGGGTCTTTTGGTTTCTTCAGAAAAGTCTGTTGCAAAAATAAAATTATCAACTCTAAAATTTGGAATCTCTTGCTTAATCACTAGTACAGGAATCTCAGAATATCTTACAACCTTTTCAGTATTACTACCAATAAACATTTCTTTAAATCCTGTTGCGCCGTGAGATCCCATAATAATAAGGTCGCAATCATGTTCTTTACTTACTTCCATGATACCATCAAAAGCTTCGTGAAAGTGAACGGTTTCATGTACTGTAACACCTTCTAGATAATCACTTGCCAAAACCTCTTCAAAGCGCTTATGGGCTAATTTCATGAAAAACAAAGACTCTGGTAAGTTTTGAGAATTGTTATTGCTTGTAGGGTCTATTAATTGCATAGGTAGCTCTAGCATATGCAACAAATAAATATCTGCATTGTAAGTTTTGGCAAATTGTGCAGCAACCTTTAAGGCGTTTTCAGCTTGTTCAGAAAAATCGGTAGGGACAAGTATATTTTTCATAAAAAATTGGATTAAGTTGGATATTAAAGTTACAAAATAATTACGTGATTATTAAGGGTTTTGAAAACCAAAAAGAATTCTTATATTTGCGCCATTGAAAAAGGTAACTAAATCAATGAGGGGACGAAAAGTCCCCTCTTTTTATAACCAAAAATGTTGAAGGAAAAGGTAGATAAGTTATTGCAGGCAGTTTTAGACGACAATCCGTCACTGTTTTTAATAGATTACAACATTACTAATGATAATAGTATTGGCATCTTAATAGATGGAGATAATGGCGTAACTGTAGAAGATTGTATTACTGTAAGTCGTGCAATTGAGCATAATTTAGATAGAGAAGAAGAAGATTTTTCACTAGAGGTAGGATCAATAGGAGCAACCGCTCCGTTAACATTGCCTAGGCAATATGTTAAAAATATTGGCAGAGTCCTAAGTGTGAAAACTGAAACAGAAAAAATTGAAGCAGAACTTGTATCTGCGGATGATAATGAGATAGCCTTAAAGTGGAAGGCTAGGGAGCCTAAGCCGGTAGGAAAAGGAAAACATACTGTAGAGAAAGAAGCGGTAATTCCTTATGAAAAAATTGTAGAAGCAAAAGTTATGATTAAATTCTAAGCAAACAAATGGAGAATATTGCATTAATAGAATCGTTTTCTGAGTTTAAGGACGACAAGCTTATAGACAGAGTAACACTCATGGCTATACTTGAAGAAGTCTTTAGAAGTGCTTTAAAGCGTAAGTTTGGTGAAGATGATAATTTTGATATTATCATTAACCCAGATAAAGGCGATTTAGAGATATGGAGAAACCGTGTAGTGGTTGAAGACGGTATGGTGGAAGATGATAACTCTGAAATTTCATTAACTCAGGCTAGAAAGATAGAACCTGATTTTGAAGTAGGAGAAGATGTGTCTGAAGAAGTTAAGCTTATCGATTTAGGAAGACGTGCTATTTTGGCATTACGTCAAAACTTGATTGCTAAAATTCACGAGCACGATAACACAAATATTTACAACCAATTTAAAGAATTAATTGGAGAGATGTACTCGGCAGAAGTACATCACATACGTCATCGTGTAGTAATTTTATTAGATGATGAAGGCAATGAGCTTATCATGCCTAAAGACCGCCAAATACCTTCAGATTTTTTCAGAAAAGGAGAAAGTGTACGCGGTGTAATAGAAAGCGTAGAATTAAAAGGAAATAAACCTGCAATTATTTTTTCTAGAACATCTCCTTTATTTTTGGAGAAATTGTTCGAACAGGAAATACCAGAAGTTTTTGATGGCTTAATTCAAGTTAAGAAAGTTGTGCGTATTCCTGGAGAAAAAGCAAAAGTAGCTGTAGATTCTTATGACGATCGTATAGATCCTGTTGGAGCTTGCGTTGGTGTAAAAGGATCACGTATTCATGGCATAGTTCGTGAATTAGGAAATGAAAATATAGATGTAATAAACTACACAAGTAACGACCAATTACTTATAAACAGAGCGCTAAGCCCTGCAAGAGTTACATCTGTAAAGCTTAATTCAGAAACCATGCGTGCCGAGGTTATGTTGAAGCCAGAAGAGGTTTCAAAAGCCATTGGTCGTGGAGGNCACAACATTAGATTNGCNAGTCAATTAACTGGTTATGAAATAGATGTGTTTAGAGAAGGTGTAGAAGAAGATGTAGAGTTAAAAGAATTCTCAGATGAAATTGATGCTTGGATCATAGCCGAATTTTCGAAAATTGGTTTAGATACAGCAAAAGCAATTTTAGAGCAGGATTTAGATGACTTGGTACGACGTACAGATTTGGAAGAAGAAACCATTCGTGAAGTCGTCCAAATATTAAGAGAAGAATTTGATCAGTAATTAATCCATACTTTTCAAAAAAACAAATAAAAGGGATAACTTAGAGGCAATTTATGGCTGAAGCAAGAACAATGCGATTAAACAAGGTGTTGCGAGAATTTAATATTTCTCTAGACCGTGCTGTGGAATTTTTAAAAGAACACGGTCACGAGATAGACGCGCGCCCAACAACCAAGATTTCTGGAGAAGTCTACGATGTCCTTTTTGACGAGTTCCAAACAGACAAGAGCAAAAAGCGCGAATCAAAAGAAGTAGGCGAGGAAAAACGTAAGGAGAAAGAACGCCTTAGGTTAGANAGAGAGAAAGAGCAAGAGGAAAAGGAGAGAAAGGCAGAAGTTGTTCGTGGTAAAGCAAGTTTAGATGGTCCTAANCAAGTAGGTAAGATAGACTTAAACAAAAAGCCAGAGGCAAAAGAGGAAACTCCAGAGCCTGTTAAAGAACCTGTTAAAGAAACGCCTAAAGAAGAAGCTAAGCCTGAACCAAAGAAAGAAGTTGAGGTTGTAAGAGCTGGCGCTAAACTTTCTGGAACTAAGCAAGTAGGTAAGATAGATTTAGACNCTCCTAAAAAGCCAGTGGCTAAAAAGGAAGCGCCNAAAAAAGTTGANCCGAAAAAAGAAGAACCTANAAAGGAAACTCCTAAAGTAGTAGCTAAAGAAGCTCCAAAAAAGGAAGAAGCTCCTAAGCAGGAANCNGCAAAAGAAGAAACTAAAGATGCTCCAGAGGCNTCTAAAGACGATAATAGAGTAACTACTAACTATAAAAAGTTAGATGGTCCTAATTTTACAGGTGAGAAGATAGATCTTTCTCAATTTAAAAAACCTGCTAAAAAGAAGGACGATAAGAAAACCTCAGATAACTCGCCTAAAAAGCGTCGTCGTCGTATAAGTAAAGATACAAGNCCATCTTCTAGAGGTGGTGCCAATAAAGGTGGTAATAACAGAAGAGGTGGCGGTAAACGTCAAATCGTTAAAGAAGAACCTACAGAGGCAGAAGTACAAAAGCAAGTACGTGAGACTCTTGAAAAACTTCAAGGTAAGTCAAACAAAGGTAAAGGTGCTAAGTACAGAAGAGATAAAAGAGACCAACACCGTACTAAATCTGAAGAAGATTTAGCACAGCAAGAAATAGAAAACAAAACATTAAAGGTAACAGANTTTGTTACAGTTAGNGAAGTTGCGATAATGATGGATGTTCCTGTAACAAAAGTTATTTCTGCGTGTATGACGTTAGGAATGATGGTTACAATGAACCAGAGNCTAGATGCTGAAACATTAAGTATTGTTGCAGACGAGTTTGGTTATGAAGTTGATTTTGTAAGTGCAGAGGAAGAAGAATCTATAGAAGAATTTGTAGATGCACCAGAAGATTTAGTTCACAGAGCACCAATTGTAACGGTAATGGGGCACGTAGATCACGGTAAAACATCGTTGCTGGATTACATTCGTGAAGAGAACGTAATTGCAGGTGAAAGTGGTGGTATTACACAGCACATTGGAGCCTATGCGGTTGAGTTAGAAAGNGGTCAGAAAATTTCTTTCTTAGATACGCCAGGTCACGAGGCCTTTACGGCAATGCGTGCACGTGGAGCGCAAGTTACAGATATTGCAATTATTGTAATTGCTGCAGATGATGATGTGATGCCTCAAACAAAAGAAGCTATTTCACACGCACAAGCGGCAGGTGTGCCAATTATATTTGCTATAAACAAGGTAGATTTACCAACTTCTAATCCAGAAAAGATTAAAGAGAAGTTAGCAAGTATGAATTTATTAGTTGAAGATTGGGGTGGAAAAATACAATCTCATGATATTTCAGCTAAAAAAGGTACAGGTGTAAAAGAGCTATTAGAAAAAGTATTACTAGAAGCAGAGATATTAGAACTTCAAGCAAATCCAACGAGATTAGCACAAGGTACTGTTGTTGANGCATTCTTAGATAAAGGTAGAGGATATGTGTCTACCATACTTGTTCAAACAGGAACACTTAAGATTGGAGACTATGTACTAGCCGGAACNAATTCTGGTAAAGTAAAAGCAATGCAAGATGAACGTGGTCATATTGTTAAAGAGGCAGGACCTTCTACGCCAGTTTCCATACTTGGTTTAGATGGAGCACCTCAGGCAGGTGATAAGTTTGTTGTGATGGAAGATGAGCGTGAAGCTAAGGATATTGCTTCTAAGAGAACACAATTACAAAGAGAGCAAAGTGTTAGAACACAAAGACATATTACCTTAGATGAAATAGGTCGTCGTATTGCTTTAGGAGACTTTAAAGAACTTAATATAATTCTTAAAGGTGATGTTGATGGTTCTGTTGAAGCATTAACTGATTCTTTCCAGAAGCTTTCTACAGAAGAAATTCAAGTTAACATTTTGCATAAAGGTGTTGGAGCCATCACAGAAAGTGATGTGTTATTAGCAAGTGCTTCAGATGCTATTATAATAGGATTTAATGTTCGTCCTGCAGGAAATGCAAGACAAGTAGCAGATCAGGAAGAAATAGACATCCGTACGTANTCAATTATTTATGACGCTATAAATGATCTTAAAGATGCGATGGAAGGAATGTTGTCTCCAGTAATGAAAGAAGAGATTACAGGTACNGCAGAAATCCGTGAAACATTCAAGATATCTAAAGTTGGTACTATTGCAGGTTGTATGGTAACTACTGGTAAGATTTACAGAAACTCTGGTATTAGATTAATTAGAGATGGTGTTGTTGTCTTTACTGGAGAATTAGATTCTCTAAAACGTTTCAAGGATGATGTTAAGGAAGTATCTAAAGGATATGACTGTGGTCTTCAGGTTAAAAACTACAATGATATTAAAGAAGGTGATATTGTAGAAGCTTATCAAGAAGTAGCAGTNAAGAAGAAGCTTAAATAATATANNNTNATNTANNNATATAANAAAAACGCCTCAAAGTAATTTGAGGCGTTTTTGCATTTAAGATATNGGTTATGGTTAGNGCTTTANNATNCGTTTNGTNATNGTNCCTTCNTCAGCTTCNAAANTCATAAAATAAATACCANTTNTTAAANNTGTNANNTCTANNTTNAAATTNTTTTNAAGGTTNTANGTNTANTTNTGNAATACTTGTTTACCAGTTACGTCATATACATTCACCATTTTTGGTGAAATAGTATCTTCAAAAGAAACTGTAGCTTCATTATATATTGGGTTAGGAAATAGTGTAACAGCATTACTTAATTTTTCTGTTCCTGTATTAAGTATTTCAGTTGCGCTTATAGATACAACAAAATTGTTTGAAGCTGCGCCTATAATGCGTCTCGCGCAAGAACTTGTACTTGCTGTACTGCAGGAAGAAAATGCATTAATTTCTGTTAACGCATCAGAACCTGTCATAGCTATACCATTTAATACGCCATTTATGTTGTCGCGTTGAGAGTTAAACATAACCCATATTGTATCATCAGTTTCAGATGAAATGTCAACATTAGGCATGTCTATAACAATAGGGTTTGCTGCAGTTGGAGCAGATGTTAGGTTTATGGTCACTTCAGAGCCTTCTATTAAGCTACCAGCGCCATCTGCGCCACACATGCCTTCAGAACCACTTGAGCCGGTTACAGGACAATCTGTATATAATCTTACGGTAAACTCGCCAGGTATAAATGCAGTATCTGTAGTTACAAAACACGATATAGTTATTTGATTAATAATTCGCGCTGTACCTGCTAGCTGTACGCCATCTCCAGAAAATGTTCCGATGCCATTATCTGCACTCGATATTGCTACTCCTAATGCAACACCACTACCATTATCTATAGCCTCGTAAATAACTTCTGAATCTTGTGAATAGGTCTGTTTTGTTACTCCAATAATAAGAGCAATTACCATAAGTTTTAAGTATAAATTTCTCATATTTTAANTTGTTTATAAAAGAGAAATATATATAANNCTANGNCTGNNTNNTANGCTTTAGTTATTAATTAACTNACAGATTGTCAGTTNTCTATNATATAAGTTTTTAGTCTTAAAGTATAATGCGTGTTCAGTAAAATNAGTATGAANTAGGATNATAAAAAAGCGGTCTATATATGTATACAGACCGCTTTNAAATATGATATNGNATNTGAGTNTANCCTCTTTCTGGTTTAAAGATAAAAGCACTAGGAAATTGCTCTTTTATTTTAAGTAAAGCTCTATCTGCTTCAAGTTTATTTCTAAAATTCCCTACCCAAACTTTATAGTTAGGGGTTTCGTAAACAACTTCTGATGGCCACTCGCCAAACTTAGATCTAAAACTTGTAATTGTGTTACTNGCTTTTTGATTGTTTCCATAGTAAAGTTGAATCTTGAANCGNTCTCCAAGCTCATTATTTTTACTCATATCGATACGTTTTTCTANTANTTGAGGAAGTTTNGCGTCCTGTTCAANNTTAATATTNCCTTGTTGTGCAANGCTAATTTGGCTACTAACCAATATGAAAAACAATGTTTTGTATAAAATCTGTATATTTAATCTGCTCATTTTGAAAAGTATTTGATGCAAAAGTAACCTAGGTAGAACGAATTTTNAGAGTAATTTATTATTTAGATTTATTATAAATTATTAATTATCGTAGCTGTTACATTTCCTAAAAGGTCTTTAAGTATTACTTTTGTGCCTGATTTTAAAAGGGCGTTAACTATATATTTTAAATAGCTTAAAGCTAAAATCATACCAATCTCGAAGATAATTGAACGACGATATGAAACAGGTGTCAACCCGCCATCAACTACTTAAAACGCTGTTACTCACTTTGGTGTTTTTTGTATCATTATCCACAAATTCATTTGCGCAAGCGCAGGCCGATCCAGTTCAAACTGGTGAAGAGCAGGTGCAAGATGCTGGCGCTACAGAAGGCGCTGGAGATCCGGCAAAAGGAAAAGAATTATTCAACTCTTTGTGTGCAGCTTGTCATAAGCGTTATAAAAACGCAACAGGTCCAGCACTAAACGGTGTGACAGATCGTCACGAACGTGGTTGGATTTACGAGTGGGTAAAAAACAATGCAGACTTAAGAGCTTCTGGAGATGCAGAGGCTATTGCAATTTTTGAAGAATGGGGTGGTTCTGTAATGAACAACTTCCCTCAACTTTCTAACAACGATATCGATAATATCCTTGCTTATGTTGAGGAGCCTAAAGCAGAGCCGCCAGTTAATCCTGGTTCAACTGGAGGTGGATCTTCTGAAGGTGGTAATGGTGTTTCGAATAATCTTGTGCTGGGTATTCTTGCATTTGTGTTGTTAATGTTGATCTCTGTATTATTCTTAGTTAATAAGACATTAAGAAGATTTGCANCGGANCAAGGTGTTGCCTTGCCGGTTAAGGAAAAAAGAACTCCTATTTGGAAATCATTTATAGAAAATCAATTCCTAGTATTAGTTACGGCGGTATTCTTACTGTTAGCTAGTGGGTATTTTGTGTATGGTTATTTTATGCAAGTTGGTGTAGATCAGGGTTACGAGCCAATTCAGCCAATTCATTATTCGCATAGAATTCACGCAGGTCTTAATGAGATAGAGTGTAAGTATTGTCACTCGTCTGCTAGAGTTTCTAAGCATTCTGGTATTCCATCATTAAATGTTTGTATGAACTGTCATAAGTCTATCTCTGAGGTAGCTGATGCTTCTAGTGAGTTTACTTCGGTTACAGATGAATATTCTAAAGAGTTTTATGACAATGAGATCCANAAGCTTTACGATGCTGTAGGATGGGATGGTCAAAAATATACTGGTGAAACGAAACCGGTAAAATGGGTGCGTATCCATAACTTACCAGATTTTGCTTACTTTAATCACTCACAGCACGTATCTGTTGCTGGAATAGAGTGTCAGAAATGTCACGGTCCTGTTGAGGAAATGGAAATTATGAGTCAGCACTCNCCATTAACTATGGGATGGTGTATTAACTGTCATAGAGAGACAAATGTTAAGATGGAAGGTAATGCTTATTATGAAAAAATTCATGAAGAGCTNGCTAAGAAGTACGGTGTAGAGCAAGTAACTGCTGCAGAAATGGGTGGTTTAGAGTGTGGTAAGTGCCACTATTAATATAATATAAAGTCCTGATTTGTACTTTAAACAAATCACCAAAAAACAATAATGCATATGTCATCAAACAAGAAATACTGGAAAAGTGTTGAGGAGTTGGAAGATTCCAATCCAGTGGTTGAGACGCTTCGTCAAAATGAGTTTCCATCAGAGATTCCTACGGATGATTTCTTAGGGAATGATGAAACGATGGAGAATTCGTCTACATCACGTCGTGATTTCTTAAAATATGTTGGTTTTAGTACGGCGGCAGCCTCTCTTGCAGCTTGTGAGGGTCCTGTTATTCGTTCTATTCCTTATGTAGTNCAACCTGAGAGTATTGTTCCTGGTGTTGCAAACTACTATGCCTCTACAATAGCAGATGGTTTCGATTTTGCTAGTGTTTTGGTTAAGACTCGCGAAGGGCGTCCTATTAAAATAGACAGAAACCTAGAAGATGGAGCTGTTGGATCTGTAAATGCTAGGGTTAACGCATCAGTATTATCGCTTTATGATAATAATCGTTTAAAAAGACCAATGGCTAATGGTGAAGCGGTTTCTTGGGAAGCGTTTGATAAGCAAGTTGGTGATAAATTAAATTCTTTAGGAGGAAAGCAAATTGTGTTGTTAACACAAACATTTGCGAGTCCATCTACAGATAGAATTATAAAAGAATTTTCTTCAAAATACGCTAATGTAAAGCATGTTGTNTANGANACNGTTTCAGATGAAGCTGCTTTAAATGCTTTTGAAGGGAAATATGGTTCTAGAGCATTNCCTAATTATGANTTCTCTAAAGCTGAAACTATTGTTTCTGTTGGAGCAGATTTCTTAGGTGATTGGCAAGGTGGAGGAAATGACAAAGGCTATGCTAAAGGTCGTGTTCCTAAGAATGGGAAAATGTCTCGTCATATTCAGGTAGAGGCTAATATGTCATTGTCTGGTGCTAATGCAGATAAGCGTATTCCTGCAACGCCATCTCAACAAAAAGCAATTCTTGCTGCCATGTATGGTTATATTGTTGGGGGTTCAACTAGTGGTCTAGATGCGAAATTTGATGATGCAGTTGTTAAAGCTGTCTCTCAATTAAGAAATTCAGGTAGTAATGCTGTTGTGTTAACGGGTCTTCAAGATGAAGATGCGCATACTCTTGCAATGGCAATAAATGAAAANCTTGGTAGTATTGTTATGGATGTTAAGAATCCTAAAATGATACGTCAAGGTAATGCAAAAGCTGTAAAACAGCTTGTAGTGGATATGAATTCTGGTGCTGTTGGCGGCTTGCTTATTGCTGGTGTAAATCCTGCATATAGCTTACCAAATGCAAAAGAATTTATAGAAGGATTANAAAAGGTTGATGTAGCAGTGTCGTTCTCTTCAAAAGAAGATGAAACAGCAAAACTTTGTAACTATGTTGCTGCTACACCTCACTATTTAGAGAGTTGGGGAGATGTGCAAATGACTAAAACTCATTTTAGTTTAATGCAACCTACTATTAAACCTTTGTATGATACACGTCAATTTCAAGAGACGTTAATGCAGTGGTCTGGCAATACTACTAAATACTATAAATACATTAAAGATACTTGGAGTTCTGTTCTAGGTACNACATCTTGGAGCGACGCATTACACGATGGTGTTTTTGTTTCTTCGACAGNAATATCGGCAGATGATTCAGCTNTAGCTTCTCAAGAAGAAACAGAATCAGTTCAGTCAACTTCGGCTTCAACAGCAGCAAGACGTTTAGCGCAGTCTGCTACTAATTCAGGAAGTGGATTAGAGTTAACACTTTATACTTCAACTGCATTAGGAGATGGTCAACAGGCAAACAATCCTTGGTTGCAAGAATTTCCAGATCCAATAACTAGAGCATCTTGGGATAANTATTTGTTAGTTTCAAAAGCAGATGCAGATAGATTAGAGCTTAAAAATACTCACGTTGCAAATGGAGCGCTTAACGGAAGTTATGTAACCATAAAGGCAGATGGTGTAGAGCTAAATAATGTACCTGTAATTATCCAGCCTGGACAAGCAATAGGTTCTGCGGCATTAGCTTTAGGTTATGGTAAGAAGGAAAGTATTCAGAAAGAAATGCAAACAGGTATTAATGCATATCCTTTATATAAGGATTTTAATACCGTACAAAATATAAGTATATCTAAAGAAAGCGGTATGCACGAGTTTGCTTGTGTGCAGCTTCAAAATACCTTAATGGGTCGTGGTGATATTTTAAAAGAAACCACGTTAGAGATATTTAACACAAAAGATAAGCACGTTTGGAATAAAATGCCAGAAGTGTCTAAAGATCATATTGAGTATGATGTAACTTCTCCAGAAGTTGATCTTTGGGATGAATTTGATCGTTCAGTAGGACATCACTTCAATCTTTCTATAGATCTTAACTCTTGTACTGGTTGTGGGGCTTGTGTAATAGCTTGTCATTCAGAAAACAACGTTCCTGTAGTAGGTAAAGAAGAGGTTCGTAAGAGTCGTGATATGCACTGGTTGCGTATAGATCGTTANTATTCTTCTGACATGACTGAGGAAAAAGCTGAAGAAGAAGGATATAGTGGTGTTGGATTATTTGGTGACGGTGTTACAGATATGTTTACTGAAATGGAAGATCCATCTGCAGTAAGTCCTCAGGTAGTTTTTCAGCCTGTAATGTGTCAACATTGTAATCACGCACCTTGTGAAACTGTTTGNCCTGTNGCGGCTACATCACACGGTCGTCAAGGTCAAAACCATATGGCTTATAACCGTTGTGTAGGTACGAGATACTGTGCTAACAACTGTCCTTATAAAGTAAGACGCTTTAACTGGTTCTTGTATAATAAAAATGATGAGTTTGATTATCATATGAATAATGACTTAGGTCGTATGGTATTAAATCCTGATGTAGTTGTACGTTCTCGTGGTGTTATGGAAAAATGTTCTATGTGTATTCAAATGACACAAAAAACTATTTTAGATGCTAAACGTGATGGAAGAGCTATTAAGGATGGCGAATTTAAAACAGCTTGTTCTGCAGCTTGTGAAAGTGGCGCATTAGTCTTTGGCGATATTAATGACAAGGATAGTGAGATTAACGAGTTGAAAGAAGATGATCGTATGTATCATTTATTAGAAAGTGTTGGTACAAAACCTAATGTGATGTATCAAACCTTGGTAAGAAATACCAAAGAAGCTTAAACCAATTACAAAATTAACTTAGATAAGTATTATGCATTACGAAGCACCTATACGACAACCTCTTGTTACTGGCGATAAGTCCTATCACGATGTGACTGTGGATGTAGCGGCGCCAGTTGAAGGCAAAGCCAATAAATCTTGGTGGATTGTTTTCTCTATCGCGCTTGTAGCATTTCTTTGGGGAATTGGCTGTATAATTTACACGGTGTCAACTGGTATCGGAACATGGGGATTAAACAAGACCGTAGGTTGGGCTTGGGATATCACAAACTTTGTTTGGTGGGTTGGTATTGGTCACGCAGGAACTCTAATTTCTGCAGTATTATTATTATTCCGTCAAAAATGGCGTATGGCCATTAACCGTTCTGCAGAGGCAATGACAATTTTCTCTGTTGTACAAGCAGGTTTGTTTCCAATTATACACATGGGTAGACCATGGTTAGCATACTGGGTATTACCTATTCCAAACCAATTTGGTTCATTATGGGTAAACTTTAACTCACCTTTACTTTGGGATGTATTTGCAATCTCTACTTATTTATCTGTATCACTTGTTTTCTGGTGGACAGGTTTATTACCAGATTTTGCAATGATACGTGATAGAGCTGTAAAGCCTTTTCAGAAAAGAATTTATTCTATTCTTTCATTCGGATGGAGTGGTCGTGCAAAAGATTGGCAGCGTTTTGAAGAAGTATCTTTGGTTCTTGCAGGTCTTGCAACACCTCTTGTACTTTCGGTTCACACAATTGTATCTTTTGACTTTGCTACATCTGTAATTCCAGGATGGCATACTACTATCTTCCCTCCTTATTTTGTGGCAGGTGCTGTATTCTCTGGGTTCGCAATGGTGAATACGTTACTTATTATAATGCGTAAAGTATCTAATCTAGAAGATTATATTACTGTACAACATATTGAACTTATGAACATTGTAATTATGATTACAGGTTCTATAGTAGGTGTGGCGTATATAACAGAGTTGTTTATTGCATGGTATTCTGGAGTAGAATATGAGCAATATGCTTTCTTAAACAGAGCAACTGGACCTTATTGGTGGGCATATTGGAGTATGATGACGTGTAATGTTTTCTCTCCACAGTTTATGTGGTTTAAAAAACTACGTACAAGTATTATGTTCTCTTTCATAATTTCAATTGTTGTAAACATTGGTATGTGGTTTGAGCGCTTTGTAATTATTGTAACATCACTACATAGAGATTACCTTCCATCTTCTTGGACAATGTTCTCTCCTACGTTTGTAGATATTGGAATATTTATAGGAACAATAGGTTTCTTCTTTGTTTTATTCTTACTATACTCTAGAACTTTCCCAGTTATAGCTCAGGCAGAAGTTAAAACGATTTTAAAATCGTCTGGAGAAAACTACAAGAAAATAAGAGCAGAAAAAGGAGATGATGCTAAATTGTATACACCTGTCGTAAGAGAGCCAATGGTAAACTCAACATCTGGGTTTAATGAGCACACAGATATAAGCACTGAATCTCATAATGAAACAGTAAATGCAGACGCACTTGTTGATACTGAAGCTCAAAAAGATAAAATAGATAATCTACTTGATAAAATTGGTTCATTTGATCCTGCTACTCAAAAAGCAGATGATTTGAAGAAAATTAGTGGTGTTGGTCCAGTTATGGAGCAGAAACTTCACCAGTTAGGTATCTATACATTTGACCAGGTAAGCCGTATGACAAAAACTGAGTACGATTTATTAGATAGTATTATTGATTCTTTCCCAGGTCGCGCAGAACGTGATGATTGGGCAGGTCAGGCAAACACCTTAAAAAACAAATAGTAATGTCTTCAAAAGTAATACACGCAATTTACACAGACGACGACATCTTAATGCAAGCTGTCAAGCAAACTCGTGAGGCTAAGTATCATATAGAAGAGGTTTATACACCTTTTCCAGTACACGGTCTAGACAAAGCTATGGGTCTTGAGCCTACTCGTATTGCCATTGCTTCTTTTATGTATGGTCTAGTTGGTCTTACGGTAGCAGTGCTAATGATGAATTTTATAATGATTGAAGATTGGCCTCAAAATATTGGTGGTAAACCTAGCTTTAGCTATATTGAGAATATGCCATCTTTTGTGCCTATTATGTTTGAACTTACTGTATTTTTTGCAGCTCACCTTATGGTTATAACTTTTTATATGAGAAGTAAACTATGGCCATTTAAGCAAGCTGAAAATCCAGATGTAAGAACAACAGACGACCATTTTTTAATGGCTATAGATGTAGCTAACCATAATGTAGAAGATATGACTAAGTTCTTCTATGATACTGGAGCTCTAGAAATTTCAATTGTTTCAAATGATGAACACTAAACAAATGAAGAGTATATTCAATATAGTTTTGATTTTAGGAATTTCAATATCATTAACTTCTTGTTTTGATAAAGAAAAACCAAACTATCAATACATGGATAATATGTATGAGCCAGTAGGTTATGAAGCTTATGGTGCATATAATGTTTTTGAGAACGAACAAGAGGCAAAGCTTCCAGCAGAAGGAACTGTACCAAGAGGTTGGGCTCCTTATGATTATGAAGATTCTGCAGAAGGAAAGGCTAATGCTAAGGCTAATTTAAAAAACCCTATTGCTTATTCAGATGATAATTTATCTTCTGGTAAACAACTTTACACAATTTACTGTGCTATTTGCCACGGTGATAAAGGTGATGGTAAAGGTACTTTAGCAAAACGTGAAAAAATATTAGGTATTCCGTCATATAATGATCAAGGCCGTGCAATTACAGAAGGTGATGTGTATCACGTGATGTACTATGGTCTTAATACAATGGGATCTTATGCTGCTCAAACTAGTGAGGAAGAGCGTTGGCAAATTGCTCATCATGTAATGAAGCTTAAAGATGCATTAGATGGAAAACCAGAAAGACAGACTGTAAATGATGATTCTCAAGTAGAAAATACAGCTACTAATGAAACATCAATGACAACAGAAGTTTCTGTAATGGAAACAGAAAACGAATTAAACGAGGAACAAGAATAGCATAACTGCATTTACAGATATAGTATGTACACCTTATCAAGCAAACTTAAGTTAACTGCAATAATCTTTATGATTGTTGGTGCCATTGGTCTCATTTATGGCTTTATAGCCGCTCCTTCTACTTTAGAAGAAGTTAAAGAAATGATGGCAGCCGAAGCACACCATGGTGGTGGCCACGGTGAAGAAGCTTCTCATGAAACTACAACTCATGACATAGAAACTACACATAATGCTTCTGAGCAAACACATAACGAAACCGCGACAGGAGACAATCATGAAGCAGATTCACATGAAGTTTCTCACGCTGAGCATGTATTTCATCAATTACAAAATAAGCCTTGGGCTGCCGTATATGTTGCAGCATTCTTTTTCTTTATGATTCCTTTAGGTGTTTTAGTATTTTATGCTATTCAATTTGCTGCGCAAGCAGGTTGGTCACCAGTATTATTTAGAGTAATGGAAGGTATTACTGCCTATCTATTACCAGGTAGTTTAATAATGTTTGCATTGTTACTATTATCAGGTTTCCATTTAAATCATTTATTTGTTTGGATGGATCCAGAAGTTGTTGCACATGATGAATTAATTCAAGGTAAAACTGGGTTTTTAAATGTTCCTTTTTTCTTAATTCGTGCAGCAATCTATATTATTGGTTGGAACGTATTTAGAAACTTATTACGTAAGTACTCTCTTAAACAAGATGAATCTGATAACAATTCTTATTATAAGAAGAGTTTCCGTTTAGCGGCAGGCTTCTTGGGATTCTTTATAGTAACGGAATCTATGATGTCTTGGGATTGGATAATGAGTTTTGATCCACACTGGTTCTCTACATTATTTGGATGGTATGTATTTGCAAGTATGTTTGTTTCTGGTATTACAGTAATAGCACTTGTTACTATTTACCTTAAGTCTAGAGGTTATTTAGAATATGTAAATAATAGCCATATACACGATTTAGCTAAATTCATGTTTGGTATAAGTGTATTCTGGACTTACTTATGGTTCTCTCAATTTATGCTTATCTGGTATTCTAACATTCCTGAAGAAGTAACTTACTTTATTACTAGAATAGATGATTATAACCTACCATTCTTTGGTATGTTAGTATTAAACTTCATCTTTCCAATATTGGTATTAATGAATAGTGATTATAAGCGTGTTAATTGGTTTGTAGTTATGGCAGGTGTAGCAATACTTGTGGGACACTACATAGATATCTTTAATATGGTAATGCCTGCAACTGTAGGAGGATCTTGGTTTATTGGTATCCCAGAAATTAGTGCAGTGCTATTCTTTGGAGGTCTTTTTGTATTAGTTGTATTTACAGCACTTACAAAAGTACCGTTAGTACCAAAACGTAATCCATATTTAAAAGAAAGTAAACACTTTCATTATTAATAATCAGAACGATATTTAAAGAATCATATATAAAATGACTGTATTTTTAACCATAATCGTATTAGCGCTTTTAGCAGTTACTGGTTGGCAAATGTCCAAGATATTTCAACTGTCTCAAGGTAACCAAAATGTTGGAAACGATTCAGAAGTTGCTAATGATAAGGATAATAGAATAAATGGGTATTTGAGTATCATGTTTTTGATATTCCTATATGTAATAAGTATTTATTGTTTCTGGAATTATAGTGAATTCTATTTGCCTGAAGCTTCTTCTGCACACGGTGCAGATTACGATACTTTAATGTTTATTACTATAGCACTTATTATGTTTGTGCAAGTAATTACACAATTCTTACTATTTTATTTTTCTAATAAATATGCTGGTAAGAAAGGGCAAAGAGCTCTTTTTTATGCAGATAATGACAAGTTAGAATTTATCTGGACTATTATTCCTGTTGTAGTATTAGCAGGTCTTATCCTTTATGGTTTGTTTACTTGGAGTGACATCATGAATGTAGAAGAGACAGAAGATACTATGGTGGTTGAACTTTATGCTTATCAATTTGCTTGGAGAGCTCGTTATTCTGGTGATGATAATACTTTAGGTAAAGCTAATGTAAGATATATTGAGGGCATCAATGCATTAGGTGTAGATCCTAGTGACAACTACGGTAAAGATGATGTTATTACTACGGAATTACACTTACCTGTAAATAAACCAGTTTTATTTAAGTTCAGATCTCAAGACGTATTACACTCAGCGTATATGCCTTTCTTTAGAGCACAGATGAATGTTGTGCCAGGAATGATTACTCAATTTGGATTTACACCAACTGTAACGTCTGAAGATATTCAGGAAAGCGAATTTATGATTAAAAAGGTTCGTAAGATTAATGAAATAAGAAGAGAGAATAGTAAAGACCTAGTTGCAAAAGGTGAAGAACCTTTAGATAGCTATGAATTTGAATATTATCTTTTATGTAATAAGATTTGCGGAAAATCTCATTACAACATGCAGATGAAAATTGTTGTTGAGTCTGAAGAAGATTTCAACGCTTGGATGGCAGAACAAAAAACACTTAGCGAAGAACTTTCAGCTCAAGCTAGTAACTAATATATTACAATAAACAAGATTAAGATATGTCAGCAGTAGCAGTAGCACACGATGATCACTCACATGACGATCACGGGCATCATCACAAAGAAACATTTATAACCAAGTACATCTTTAGTCAAGATCATAAGATGATTGCTAAGCAATATCTTATTACAGGTCTTATTATGGGTGCTATAGGAATAGGTATGTCAATCCTATTCCGTTTACAGTTAGCTTGGCCAGAAGAATCATTCTGGGTTTTCGAATTCTTTTTAGGAAAATGGGCAGAAGGTGGTGTTATGGATCCTGGTGTTTATTTAGCATTAGTGACTATTCACGGTACCATAATGGTATTCTTTGTATTAACTGCTGGTTTAAGTGGTACATTCTCAAACCTATTAATTCCACTTCAAATTGGAGCACGAGACATGGCTTCAGGATTCCTTAATATGGTTTCTTATTGGTTATTCTTTATTTCAAGTGTAATCATGTTATGTTCTCTTTTTGTTGAATCTGGACCTGCATCTGCTGGTTGGACAATTTATCCTCCATTAAGTGCATTACCTCAGGCAATTCCAGGTTCTGGTACAGGTATGACTTTATGGTTAAGCTCTATGGCGGTATTTATTGCGTCGTCTTTATTAGGTTCTCTAAATTATATTGTAACTGTAATAAACTTACGTACTAAAGGTATGTCTATGACACGCCTTCCTTTAACTATATGGGCATTTTTTGTAACAGCAATTATTGGTGTAGTTTCTTTCCCAGTATTACTTTCTGCTGCATTAATGTTAATTATGGATAGAAGCTTTGGAACATCTTTCTTCTTAAGTGATATTTATATTGCAGGTGAAGTTTTACAACACCAAGGAGGATCTCCAGTTTTATTTGAACACTTATTTTGGTTCTTAGGTCACCCAGAAGTATATATAGTTCTACTTCCTGCATTAGGAATCACTTCAGAAATTATTGCAACAAATTCTCGTAAACCTATTTTTGGTTATAGAGCTATGGTTGCTTCTATATTAGCAATTGCTTTCTTGTCTACAATTGTTTGGGGTCACCATATGTTTATTTCAGGAATGAATCCGTTCTTAGGTTCTGTATTTACATTTACTACATTATTAATTGCAATACCATCTGCAGTAAAATCTTTCAACTATATTACAACTCTTTGGAAAGGTAACTTACAGATGAATCCTGGTATGTTATTCTCAATAGGCTTAGTATCTACTTTCATTTCAGGTGGATTAACAGGTATCATCTTAGGAGACAGTACTCTAGATATTAACGTTCACGATACTTATTTTGTAGTAGCTCACTTTCACTTAGTAATGGGTATTTCTGCATTGTATGGTTTGTTTGCTGGTGTTTACCATTGGTTCCCAAAAATGTTCCAAGGTCGTATGATGAATAAGAATCTTGGTTACGTTCACTTTTGGGTAACAGCTATAGGAGCTTATGGAATTTTCTTCCCTATGCACTTTATAGGTATGGCAGGTTTACCAAGACGTTACTATACTAACACAGCATTCCCTTATTTTGATGATTTAACAGATGTAAATGTTGCTATTACTATTTTTGCAATTATTACTGCTTCAGTACAGTTAGTATTCATTTACAACTTTGTACACTCAATTTTCTACGGAAAAGTTGGTTCTCAAAACCCTTGGAAATCTAATACTCTTGAGTGGACAGCAGATCAGAAACATGTTCACGGAAACTGGTCTGGTCAAATACCACACGTTTACCGTTGGCCTTATGACTATTCTAAGTTAAATGAAGATGAAACAGACTATGTTATTCCAGGTCAAGATTGGGTAGGACAACATATTCCTATGCAAGAAAACGAAGAGGAAATGAATCATTAATTAGTTTTCTAATTACTCATAAAAAAAGCCTATCAATTAATTGATAGGCTTTTTTAATTTAAGTGTATGTAATTATGCTTTTCCTCTTGCAGGATAATCTTTATCCTTAATAAATTGAATTGCTTTAATTAAATCTTCAACTTTAGGTCTTGCAAACGGCATAGTTTGTATAGATGAAAAGTATAAAGAATGATCATTTTTAATTAAAAACAATCCAGGTTCAGAAAATAATTCTGGTTCACTATCTGATATTGCTTTTGAAAAATAAAGCCCCCAAGTTTTAGCATCTTCTTCACTAAGACCATATGCAATTGGTAAATTACCAGTGTCCCATTTTTCTTGAGAAAGCTTCGCTCTCTTTTCAGTATCCATAGAGATTGCTACTACATTTACGCCTTCATTTTTAAAATCTTCTAACTTAGACGATAATTCCTCAAGTTGTTTTTTACATACAGGACAATGTAAGCCTCTATAAAATACTAAAAGTGTAAAATGTTCTGGATTCTGGCTGTATAACTCCCATTCTGTATCATTTACTAAAGGTAATGACAGGTTAGGTACTTTTTCTGTTGGTTTCATAATTTAATTTTTATTTAAAGATATAAGTCAATAATTAAATTAGGTCTTAAAGCATTTGTAAAGCTTACATAATATATAGTTAATGCTATTTATCATAAACATATAATCACTTAAAAACGATTTGTATCTTTGTGTAATGAATGAAAATTTAGATCCTTCAGGTGAATCTTTCAGTAAAGAAGAATTTGATATAGAGCGTGCATTACGACCGCTAAGTTTTTCAGACTTTGCTGGACAAGATCAAGTATTAGAAAACTTGAAGATATTTGTTGAAGCAGCAAATCAAAGAAATGAGGCTTTAGACCATACACTCTTCCATGGTCCTCCAGGTTTAGGTAAAACAACATTGGCTCATATTCTCGCAAACGAATTAAATGTAGGGATAAAGGTTACTTCTGGACCAGTATTAGATAAGCCTGGAGACTTAGCAGGTTTGTTAACTAACCTTGAACCTAGGGATGTTTTATTTATAGATGAAATACATAGACTAAGTCCTGTTATCGAGGAATACCTTTATTCTGCGATGGAAGACTATAAAATTGATATTATGATTGAAACCGGTCCAAATGCAAGATCGGTTCAAATAAATCTAAACCCATTTACGCTAATAGGCGCAACAACACGCTCAGGTTTATTAACAGCACCAATGCGTGCTAGGTTTGGAATATCTAGTAGGCTTCAATATTATTCAACAGAATTATTAAGCACTATTGTAGAACGTAGTTCTAGTATTTTAAATGTACCAATAGATCTTGAAGCTGCTATAGAAATTGCAGGGCGAAGTAGAGGAACGCCACGTATAGCAAACGCCCTTTTGAGACGTGTGAGAGATTTTGCACAAATAAAAGGTAATGGTAGGATAGATATGTCTATCTCTAAATTTGGTCTTAAAGCATTAAATGTTGATGCTAATGGTTTAGATGAAATGGATAATAGAATCTTAAGTATAATTATCGAAAAATTTAAAGGTGGTCCTGTAGGTATTACGACATTAGCCACAGCAGTTTCTGAAAGTGCAGAAACTATAGAAGAGGTGTACGAGCCATTTCTTATACAACAAGGCTTTATAATGAGAACACCTAGAGGTAGAGAAGTTACAGAAGCCGCTTATAAGCATTTAGGGAAGATAAAGGGAAGTGTGCAAGGAGGTTTGTTTTAATGCAATTAAAGCAACTAATTGATAGTATTCCCGAAGGCTTTTCCAAAACCGTTTACAAGTCACAAACCTATAGCTTAATTAAAACCACATATAATACTGGTGATAGTATTAAAATATTTGCTGAAGAATTAGGCGGTACAGATGTAATAAGTGCAAACATTTATTCTTTAAACTCTAACTATATACTCAAGCCTTGTGAAATGCCTAAACAGAAGGTATTGAATTTTCTAAACCATAAACAAGATTTTTAATTTTGAATACTAAAGCTCAATATTCTGCATTTATAAAAAATGAAGCCAAGAGATTAGGGTTTATGTCTTGTGGAATTTCAAAAGCAGAATTTCTCGAAGCAGAAGCGCCAAGATTAGAAGAGTGGCTGTCTAAAAATAGACATGGTGAGATGCAGTATATGGAGAATTATTTTGATAAACGCCTTGACCCTACTAAACTAGTTGAAGGCTCAAAAAGCGTTGTGTCTCTACTATTAAATTATTATCCTTCAGAAACTCAAATAGAAGAATCTTATAAGATCTCAAAATACGCTTTCGGTACAGACTATCATTTTGTCATAAAAGATAAACTAAAAACATTATTACATAGCATTCAGGAAGAAATAGGAGATGTTCACGGTCGTGCTTTTGTAGATTCTGCTCCAGTCCTTGATAAAGCTTGGGCTGCAAAAAGTGGCTTGGGCTGGATTGGTAAGCATAGTAACTTATTATCTAAACAGGCAGGGTCTTTTTACTTCATAGCTGAGTTAATTATAGATTTAGAGCTAGATTATGATACGCCAGTTACAGACCATTGTGGTACGTGTACAGCTTGTATAGATGCTTGTCCAACACAGGCAATTATAGAACCTTATAAAGTAGATGGCAGCAAATGTATTTCATATTTAACTATTGAGCTTAAGAACGAAATACCTAATGGGTTTTCAAACCAAATGGACGATTGGATGTTTGGTTGCGATGTATGTCAAGATGTATGCCCTTGGAATAGGTTTAGCAAACCCCATAATGAACCATTATTTAATCCACATCCAGAGTTGCTCACTAAATCTAAGAGTGAGTGGCAAGAATTAACAAAAGAAGTGTTTGCAGAGATTTTCAAGAAATCTGCAGTAAAACGTACTAAGTTTACAGGGCTAAAACGGAATATTAATTTTTTAAATTCGGAAGATTAACGTGTAGAACTTGTAGTTTCTCTAATAATCAAATCTGTATCTAATACTACAGTTTTAGGAACTAAAGGGTTATTTTTCTTAGACGCCTTTATTTCTTTGTAAAGAAGTTTAAAGGATTGTTTCCCCATATCGAAACCTGGTTGATTAATTGTAGTAAGTTTTGGAGAGATTACAGAAGACATAAACCAGTTACTAAATCCTACAATTGCAATATCTTCAGGAACTTTTATACCTCGGTTATTAAGCTCAGCTATGGCTCCTACAGCAACTAAATCTGTATTAATAAATATGCCATCTACATGCTCGTGTTCCGAAAGCATTTTTGAAATATTAGTTTTACCATTTTCAAAACTCATATCATCACTAATATAAACTAGTGATGAGTCATACTTTAGGTCATTATCTAATAATGTCTTTTTATAACCTAAAAACCTGTCTATAGAGTTTTGTGGTAATAATGGTCCTCTAAAGTGAGCAATATGTTTACAGCCAATATCTATTAAATGTTGAGTAGCAATTGCTGCAGCTTGTCGATCATTAATAATCACTTTAGAGCAATTCACTAATTTGGCAATCTTATCAAACATAACCAACGGAACATTTTGGTTAAGTATTTCATTTAAGTGAGAATAATCTGTCGACTCATTCGCTAGAGAAATAAGTATCCCATCTACGCGTTTTGCAAGCAATAAATCTATTTGTTTTTTTTCTAATTCATAAGACTCGTTGGATTGTAGTATGATTACCAAATAGCCTTTTTTTTCAGCCTGATTAATAATACCATTTATAACGCTAGAAAAAAAGTGATGTACAATTTCAGGGATAATTAGGCCAATAGTCTTAGACTCCTTTGTTCTAAGGTTTACAGCAAATGAATTTGGTTTATAGTTTAATAAACTAGCAGTCTCTTTTACAAGTCGTTTAGTTTTTTTACTTACGTCCGGATAATCCTTTAATGCTTTAGAAACTGTTGTTATTGAAATGTTTAGTTTTTCAGCAATATCTTTTAAAGTAACAGGCATCTTTTAAATTCATTTATAGTACCAATATACTCCACTAATTATACATTGCAAAGAAAACGAAAACGTTTTCGAAGAATCGAAAACGTTTTCGGTGTTAAAATTTTAACTATTAACTTTCTTCAATTTATATATTCATAAAATAATAACGCTTAAAATGAATTATTAATAAATCCAACCACGATGAATTTAAGATTTAAAAATTTAGTTTTTCTTTTGCTTTTATGTTTGGGAGCAAATGAAATAGTTGCACAGTCGACTATAAAAGGAAAGGTAAAAGACGAAAATGGTATGCCATTACCTGGCGTAAACCTAGTTTTAAAAGATACTACAAGTGGAGCTGTATCAGATTTTGATGGAAACTATGAAATTGTAAACATTGCAGATGGAACCTATACTCTTAACGTTTCATTTTTAGGGTATAGTAAAATCACCAAATTTATTACAGTAACTGGAGAAGATATTATTCAGAATTTTATAATGTCTGAAGATAGTGAGTCTTTAGACCAAATTATTATTACTGGTGTTACTAATCCAAAATCTAAAATTGAATCAAGTATATCGATCACATCATTAGGATTAAAAACTATTGAAAACTCTGCGCCTAGAACAACTGCTGAAATTTTTAGAACTGTACCTGGTATAAGATCAGAATCTTCTGGTGGTGAAGGAAACTCAAACATAGCTGTTAGAGGTGTGCCAATTTCATCTGGCGGTTCTAAATACGTGCAATTACAAGAAGACGGTTTGCCAGTATTATTATTTGGAGACATGTCTTTTGCAACTGCAGATATTTTCACACGTTTTGATGCAAATGTAAAACGTATAGAAGCTATACGTGGTGGTTCGGCATCTACATTGTCTTCTAATTCTCCTGGTGCAATAATAAATTTTATTAGCAAAACAGGTAAGGTAGAAGAAGGCTCATTAAGTACAAATTTTGGATTAGATTATAATTCATTTAGAACAGATTTTGATTATGGAACACCTATAGGTGAAGATTTATATTTTCACATGGGTGGTTTTTATAGAGTAGGTGAAGGAATAAGGGATGCAGGATATACAGCAAATAACGGAGGACAATTCAAATTTAATATTACTAAAGAATTTGAGAAGGGTTTTGTTAGGTTGTCTGCTAAATATTTAAATGACAGAGCTATAGGTTACCTGCCTATGCCAATACAAGTTACAGGTTCTAATAATAATCCAACTTTTAATAATGCGCCTGGTTTTGATGCTACACAAGGTACATTACATACCCCGTTTTTATCTCAAAATATAGGCTTAGGAGCAAATGGTGAATTACGTAGGTCTAAAGTTGCAGATGGTATGCATCCTGTATCAACATCAATAGGACTTTTGGCAGATTTTGAATTAGTTGACGGATGGAAAATAAAAAATAATGGTAGGTTTTCTGTTAATAATGGATCATTTGTATCTCCTTTTCCTGCATCTGTAGGAACAGCTGAAAATGTATTGGCTGGTGATTTTGCTACAGATAATGGATGGAATTCTTTTACATATGCAAATGATGGTAGCGCTGTAAGTGATACTCAATTAGTAACACCAGTAGTTTTGTTTGATACCAAACTAAATAACTTTAATAATTTCATGAATGATTTAAGACTCTCAAAATCTTTTGACAAGTTAGATGTAACTTTAGGCTTCTTTAAATCATATCAAAATGTATCTATGTCTTGGTTATGGAATTCTTACTTGCTCGAGGCATCTAGTGATAATGCAAGATTAATAAATATAGCAGACGCATCTGGTGCTAGCTTAAGTGATAACGGGTTATTTGCCTATGGAGCGGCATTATTTGGCAATTGTTGTCAACGTAATTACGATACAAACTATAATATTTCAGCCCCTTATGCTCAAATTTCTTACGAAGCATCAGAAAAATTAAATTTTGATGGTAGTGTGAGGTTAGATTTAGGTAAGGTAGATGGTACATTCTCTGGTCCTGTTGGTTCTGCATTCGATGTAAATAGAGATGGTGTAATCTCTGCACCAGAGCAAAATGTTCAATCTATAAATAATGCTAACCCTACTGTTGTAGATTATGATTATAATTATGTGTCTTATTCATTTGGTGTAAACTATAAATTAAAAGATAATCAAGCTGTTTTTGCTAGATACAGCAAAGGAGCCTCGGCTAAAGCAGACCGTATTTTATTTGCCTCAGACGCTAATGGAGATCCTTTAAATTATTTAGATGGAGATGATGTAAACGCATTAGACTTCTTGAGTCAAGCAGAATTAGGATATAAACAAGGTTTTAAAAACGGAACTTTATATGCTACAGCATTTTACTCTAAAACTACAGAGGAAGGTGGATTTGAAGCTAGTACACAAGAAATAATTGAAAACGATTATAAGTCTTTTGGTCTTGAAGTTGAAGGGTCTTATAGAATAAATAATTTTGATTTTCGTGCAGGTGTGACATATACAAAAGCAGAAATAGACTCTGGAGATAACGAAGGGAATACACCAAGAAGGCAACCAGACTTTATATATAATTTATTGCCATCTTATAATTTTGGAGCAAACAAACAAAATACAATTGGTTTAAGCTTTATTGGGCAGTCAGAAGCTTATGCGCAAGACTCTAATGCGTTAGTTTTACCAGCATTTGTAATAGTTAATAGTTTTGTAAGGTTTGGAATTACAGAAGGCTTATCAGCTAATATATCTGCAAATAATATTTTTGACACATTAGGAATAACAGAGTCTGAGGAAGGTGCAATTACAGAGGGTCAAGTTAATTATATACGTGCAAGACCAGTGCCAGGAAGATCTATCTCATTAGGACTTAGCTATAATTTCTAACATTAACTTTCAAGTGTTTTTTAGGGAAGAGTCAATGGTTAATTCCACACATTGGCTCTTCTAATAAAATTAAAATTAAATGAAATTTTTCGTATCTATAATTTGTGTTTTATTATTTACATCTCTTACATTTTCTCAAAGCAATCCTTTAGTGACTAAAGAAAAGACACCATTAATTATTTATGGGAGTAACACCTGTCATTACTGTATAGATACAAAACTATTTTTAAAAGAAAAAAATATCGAATTTATATTCTATGACATAGACCTTAGTGAAAGTAAGTTAAATGAAATGCTCAAAAAATTAAGTACTAATGGTGTTGATATTTCAAATGTGAAATTACCTGTTATAGATAAATCTGGGAAATTATTTATGAATGATAGTAAGTTTCAAGATTTCCTAAAAATGCTTGTTCAATAAACCTCAATTATGCTTTTAAAAAAACCAAAGTTAAGTTTTTGGCAAATCTGGAATATGAATTTTGGGTTCTTTGGGATTCAATTTAGTTTCGGGTTACAGCAAAGTAACATGAGTGCCATTTATAAATATTTAGGTGCAAATGAAGCAGATATACCAATGCTTTGGTTGGCAGGACCAGTTACAGGACTTATTGTTCAGCCTATAATTGGAGCGTTAAGTGACGGCACTTGGTCTCCAAAATTTGGCCGAAGAAAACCATTCTTTTTAATTGGAGCTGTGTTAGCAAGTATAGCCTTGCTAATCATGCCATATTCAACAACCATCTGGATGGCAGCAAGCTTATTATGGATTTTAGATGCAGGTAATAATATCGCAATGGAACCATATAGGGCATTTGTGTCTGATAAATTAAATAAAAAACAGCATTCATTAGGATTCTTAATGCAAAGTTTTTTTACAGGATTAGGGACAACTCTTGCAAACTTCACACCAGCTATCTTAATATCTCTTGGGTTTTTCTTAGCATCAGATAGAATGGCTAACGGTATACCGGTCTCTACATATTGGGCATTTTTCATAGGATCATTTGCTTCTATTGCAACAATATTGTATTCAGTTTTAACTACTAAAGAGTTTCCACCTACACAAGAGGAATTAAACGCATTAAAATTAGATAAAGAACGAGGAAATATCCTTACAAGAGTTTGGATTGATATTGTTGATGCTTTTAAAAACATGCCTCTTACAATGAAACAATTAATACCAGTTAAGTTTTTTACTTGGTACGCTATGTTTTGCTACTGGCAGTATCTTACCTCTTCTTTATCATTATCTCTTTTTGGTACATTAGATGAGACTTCACAAGGGTTTAGTCAAGCACAAGTGTTAACGGGACAAGTAAATGGAACTTATAACATAATATGTTTTGTAGTTGCTTTTGCATTAGTGCCATTAGCTTATAAAATTGGAGCTAAAGGCGTTCACTTTGTAAGTCTTTTACTAGGTGGTATTGGGTTGTTAAGTATACCTTTTTTAGGTGTAGACAACATATTATTTAGCGTAACTAATCCATTTGGAAGTGGTCAAATAGAAATAGCATCAATCTACCTATTTACAATAGGTTTAGGGGTTGCTTGGGCATCTATGTTAGCTATGCCTTATCAGTTATTAGCGGGATCAATACCTAAAGAGAAGACAGGTGTCTATATGGGAATATTTAATATGTTTATAGTTATTCCTATGATTATCCAAATAGTTACCATGCAATATTTTGTATATGATTTATTAGGTCAAAACCCAATTAATGTATTGAATTTAGCAGGTGTGTTTTTAGTGTTAGCAGCAATTTTCACCTTATTTATAAAAGTTGGTCCTAAAAATTTAATTGTTAAATAGTCATGACAAACAATCCTTATAATAAAGCTAAAGAACTTTTGGTTGAGGCAAGTTCAGATTTTGGAATTTTGGCAAGTGCCAACAACATATCTAATTATAAAAGAGTTTGGGCTAGAGATGGAGTAATTTGTGGGTTGGCGGCCTTGTTAGATGGAGATAATACATTAGTTTCTACATTTAAAAAGACACTAATTACTTTAGCAGATCATCAACACAATTTAGGACATATTCCTTCCAATGTTTATTATGGTAAAAGTGGTGTAGAGCTTAGTTTTGGAGGTTTAGCAGGTCGTGTAGATACTATTTCTTGGTTTATAATTGGAGTTGCTAACTATGTACATTTCACGGGAGATACAGAGTTTCTAGATGAAATGATTCCAAAGATAAATAAGGGCTTATGGCTTTTAAATGCTTGGGAATTTAATAACAACCATCTTATATATGTGCCGAGATCTGGTAATTGGGCAGATGAGTACATTACAGAAGGACATACGTTTTATGATCAGGTATTAAGGTTATGGGCTTTACGTACAATAAATCACTTAACACCAAAAATAGAATATCAAGAAAAAATTAATATTGTCACAAAAAAGCTTGTGATAAATTATAAAAGTGGAACTCATAATAATGTGTTTCATCCTAAAGCTTATTCTAAAATGCCTGAATCAAAATTTTGGCAGGCATCAATTACACCATCAGGTTATCAAAATATGTTTGATGCTTTCGGAAATAGCTTAGCTATATTCTTAGAACTAGGAGAAACATCGTTTAGAAACAAAGTAATTCAATATTCTGAAGTTTTAAGAAAAAAACTACCATTAGGTTTACTTCCTGCATTTTGGGATCCTATTAAAAAAGGAGATAAGCAATGGGATTTACTGGAAAACAATTGTAAGTATGAATTTAGGAACTATCCATACACGTTCCATAATGGTGGAACATGGCAAATGGTTAATAGTTTTTACGGAGTATCGATTGTTGAAAATAATTCTATTAACGCACAACAAGTATTGTCTAATATAGAAGCATTAAACGAGGTTGAAGATTATGCTTTCTATGAAAATTTTAATACTAAAACTAAGGAACCAAACGGTGTTCCAAAATGTACTTGGAGTGCTTCTGGACAAATTATGTTATCTCAATACCTTAAAGGAAAAAAGCTTCTTAAATAATGGAAAATAAAAAAATTGATATTTTATGTATTGGTGAAGCCTTGGTAGATTTTATAGGACATCAACCAGATGTGAGCCTTTCTTTAACTAAAGATTATCATAGATATATTGGAGGTTCACCAACAAATGTCGCTATGAATATGGCAAGATTAGGGCTAAATGCAACATTAATTGCAACGATAGGTAAGGATGGTTTAGGAGATTATATTTTAGAACGATTAAATGAAGTTCAGGTAAATACTGCTCTAATTAGAAAAGATGAGAGTAAGCCAACAAGCTCCATATTTATTTCTAGAACTTCTGGTACACCAGAGTTTATACCTTACTTATCTGCAGATTCAGAAATTATTGATGCTCAGATTCCAGATCATATTCTTGAACAAGCAAAGTTATTTCATACAACTAGTTTTTCACTAAGTAGAAACCCTGCACAAAAGACAATTCTTAATGCGGCAAAAAAAGCATTAAGATTTAATTGTAAGCTTAGTATAGATGTAAATTATTCAGAAAAAATCTGGCCAGATCGTAATGAAGCTATAAAAGTGTTGGGAAAATATTTTTCAAAAAATCCTTTAGTCAAAATTAGCCAAGATGATATTTCTAGACTTTTTGGAGTTACAATAACAATTGAAGAAGCATTGCAAAAAATACACGATTATGGTGTCGATCTTATCTGCCTGACATTAGGAAAGGACGGAGTAATTGTCTCACAAAATGGACAACCATCTATTATTAAGCCTGCAAAAGAAATCAAGGAGGTTAAAGATGCTACTGGTGCTGGAGATGCTTTTTGGTCTGGCTTTTTATTTTCTTATATAAAGAATTTTTCGCTATCAAAAAGTTTAGATGTAGCACAAAGTTTATCTGCGTTAAAACTTCAGCATGTAGGAAGACTGCCAAATAACATTAATATTCTTTCAAGCTTATTACATTAAGACTAAACTTTAATTTATTCTTATACATAAATAACAAAACTTTAAATATAGTTGATGTAAAAAACTCGTAATTTTCAAGAAAAAGAAAGATATGAGTATTTGGGATAAGTTTAAAGAGAAGACTTCAGAAGACTTTATTGATGATGTTGTTACAGAAGATAAAATGAAAGAAGATGTTTCTGAGGTTAGTGCAGAAGATGTTGAAGTTGTTATAGATAAAGAAGAAGCCATTAATAAAAAACTGTCTGGTAGTGCTTCTTTAAAAAAATATGTGGAGCTTGGTAGGTTAATGTTGGCACTTATAAAAGATTCTTCAAGTGGTAAGTATAAACAAGTGCCTTGGTATACAATTGCAACTATAGCATTCTCACTGCTATACGTATTAAACCCTATGGATATTGTGCCAGACTTTATTCCTGGATTAGGGTATTTAGATGACATTACAGTACTTTCAATTGGTTTAGGTTGGATAGAAAGTGACTTGCATAGATACTTAGATTGGAAACTTGAGAGTACCTCATAAATAACCAAACATATTTCAAGCTTTAATTTTCTTCGTCAATTAAGGTTGTTACATTTGTAATAGAGTATAAATACATATTTTATTCAACACCTATAGTCTATGTCTAAAGAAAGCAAACGAAGAGAAGCCTTAGTATATCACGCCAAACCAACACCTGGTAAGATAAAGGTTGTCCCTACAAAAAAATATTCATCTCAGCGAGACCTTGCATTGGCATATTCGCCTGGAGTTGCAGAGCCTTGTTTAGAGATAGAAAAAGATAAGGAAAACGTATACAGATATACCACCAAAGGTAATCTTGTAGCTGTAATTTCTAATGGTACAGCAGTACTTGGTTTAGGTGATATAGGTCCAGAAGCTTCTAAGCCAGTAATGGAAGGTAAAGGACTATTGTTTAAAATTTTTGCAGACATAGATGTTTTTGACATAGAGGTAGACACTAAAGATGTCGATGCTTTTGTTGAAACAGTAAAGAATATAGCGCCAACATTTGGTGGCATAAATCTAGAAGACATAAAAGCACCAGAGGCTTTTGAGATAGAACGAAGACTTAAGGAAGAGCTGGATATTCCTGTCATGCATGACGATCAACACGGTACAGCAATTATATCTGCAGCAGCTCTAATTAATGCACTAGAGTTAGCAGACAAGAAGATTGAAGATGTAAAGTTTGTGGTATCGGGTGCTGGATCAGCTGCAATTGCCTGCCTTAATTTATACTTGTTATTAGGTGCAAAACCAGAAAACATGTCTGTATTTGACTCTAATGGATTACTCCACTCTGAAAGAGGCGATATAACAATACAGCAAGAAAAATTCTGTTCTAAAAAAATGTACGGTTCTTTAGCCGAAGCGTTTGTTAATGCAGATGTCTTTTTGGGGCTTTCAGTAGGAAATATAGTATCTCCAGAGATGATAAAATCTATGGCTAATGATCCTATTGTATTTGCTATGGCTAATCCAAATCCAGAAATAGATTATGATCTGGCTATAAGTGCACGCAAAGATATCATTATGGCTACAGGACGTAGTGATCACCCTAATCAGGTTAATAATGTATTGGGCTTCCCTTTTATATTTCGTGGTGCTTTAGATGTTAGGGCTACTAAAATTAATGAGGAAATGAAAATGGCTGCGGTAAAGTCTTTGGCTAAATTAGCTAAGGAGCCAGTTCCGGAGCAAGTTAATATAGCCTACGGAGAAACGCGTCTAAACTTTGGGAGAGATTATATAATACCAAAACCATTTGACCCAAGACTAATTGCACAAGTGCCGCCAGCAGTAGCAAAAGCAGCTATTAAAAGTGGAGTAGCCAGAAAAGAAATTTTAGATTGGCAGAAATATGAAGACGAACTTTATGATCGTATGGGTAACGATAATAAGGTTACAAGGTTGCTTCATAACCGTGCTAAAATGAATCCTAAACGCATTGTTTTTGCAGAAGCAGATCATCTAGATGTACTTAAAGCTGCACAAATTGTTCATGATGAAGGAATGGGTATTCCTATTCTTCTGGGACGCCGAGAAGTTATCAAGGAATTAATGATCGAGTTAGATTTTGATTCTGAAGAGGTTACCATTATAGACCCAAAGTCAGATGAAGAGAAAGGTCACCTAGAAAATTATGCCAACCAATTCTGGAAGGCTAGACAAAGAAAAGGAGTTACACTCTACGACGCTCAAAAGCTATTGAGAGAACGAAATTATTTTGCTGCCATGATGGTTCAGTTAGGAGATGCAGATGCTATGCTTTCTGGATACTCTAGAGCGTATCCTACCGTGGTGAAGCCAATTTTAGAAATAATTGGTAAGCTTAAAGGAGTAACCAAAGTTGCCACGTGTAACTTAATGAACACCTCTAAAGGCCCAATTTTTATTAGTGACACATCAATAAATATAGATCCTACAGCTAAAGATTTAGCTAAAATAGCTCAAATGACAAACCATACTGTAAAAATGTTTGGGATGGAAGCTATTATAGCAATGGTTTCATATGCCAATTTTGGCTCTTCAAAAGATGCACACGCTACCAAAGTTAGAGAAGCTGTTGATTTGCTTCATAAAGTAGCTCCCGATGTAATTGTAGATGGAGAATTGCAAGTAGATTTTGCTCTTAATAGAAAAATGAGAGAGGAAAAGTTTCCATTCTCTAAATTATCCAATAGGAAAGTAAACACATTAATTTATCCAACGCTGGACTCAGCAAACGGAACCTATAAGTTAATAAAGGAGCTTACTGGTGAAGATTCAATAGGCCCAATTATGATGGGGTTAGAAAAACCTGCACACGTTATTCAACTTGGAGCAAGTGTAGAGGAAATGGTAAATATGGCTGCTGTTGCAATTGTTGATGCGCAGGATAAGCAAAAACGCCAGCAAATGAAATTAGAAATCCAATAATTAGCTGAGACTTTACGTTTTGCGATCTTAATAAATTTGCTACATTTGGCAGTCTAAGTCTTCAGTTCAAATGATAACCCAACTAGCTGGTCAATTAATAGAGAAAAACCCTACAAACATTATTGTAGATTGTGGTGGCGTCGGCTATTTTGTAAATATTTCATTGCACACTTTTGGCCTTATTAAAAATGAAGAACGCGTAAAAATTTTTACTCACCTACAAGTAAGAGAAGATGCGCATACATTATTTGGCTTTGCAGAAAAAGCAGAGCGAGAAGTTTTTAGATTATTAATAGGTGTTTCGGGTATTGGTGCAAGTACTGCAAGAACAATGTTGTCATCACTAACTCCACAACAAGTTACAGAAGCTATATCTCAAGGAGATGTTGCAACTATACAATCTGTTAAAGGAATAGGGTTAAAGACTGCGCAACGTGTTATTATAGATCTTAAGGATAAGATACTTAATGTTGTAGGCTTAGATGAAGTTTTGCCATCCCAAGGCAATACTCAAAAAGAAGAAGCGTTATCTGCTTTAGAAACCTTAGGATATACGAGGAAACAAAGCGACAAAGTCGTGGCAGGAATACTCAAAACAGATCCAGAAGCTTCCGTTGAAACTATCATCAAACTAGCACTTAAAAAACTTTAGGCGAATTGGCGAACTTCTATTTTAAAATTCCGGCTTTAAAAACAGCAATCCTTTTATTTGCTTTATTAGGTGCTTACTCTGTAACTGCACAAGAAGAAACAGAACAAGACTCCACTAGTACGGGATACTCCTTAGGAAAAATAGAACTTTCAGATCCCAATAGTATCTTAAACAAATACACTTACGATGTAGATTTAGATCGTTATGTGTACACTCAAAAACTTGGAGAGTTTAATATCTCTTATCCCTTAATCTTAACACCAGATGAGTATCAACGTTTAATATTTCAAGAAGAAATGCGAAAGTATTTCAATGAAAAATCTGATGCTTTAAGTGGAAAGAAAGAAGGAACGGAAGAAGAACAAAAAAACTTACTGCCTAACTTTTATGTAAACAATAACTTTTTTGAAAGTGTTTTTGGAGGCAGAGAAATAGAGGTTATCCCAACAGGTACGGTCGAGGTAGATTTGGGTGTGCTTTATACAAAACAAGACAATCCGTCTTTTTCACCAAGAAACAGGAGTAACCTAACATTCGATTTTGACCAACGTATAAGTCTTAGTTTGCTTGGTAAAGTAGGAAAGAGGCTTCAGGTAACAGCAAATTATGATACAGAAGCTAGTTTCGATTTTCAAAATCAAATTAAGTTAGAGTATACTCCAACAGAAGATGATATTGTAAGAAAAATTGAGATCGGTAATGTGAGTTTGCCGTTAAACAGTTCTCTTATACAAGGTGCACAAAGTTTATTTGGAGCAAAGGTTGAAATGCAATTTGGTAAGACGACTATTACTGGTGTTTACTCTGAGCAGAATTCTGAACGTAACACAGTAAATGTTGAAGGTGGTGATGCCGTACAGGATTTCGAAAAGTTTATCTTAGATTATGATGAGAACAAACACTTTTTCCTTTCCCATTACTTTAGGGATACATATGATAGATCTTTAGCAAACTATCCATTTATAAACTCAAACGTTCAAATTACAAGAATACAAGTTTGGGTAACTAACAGGACAAACAACACGCAATCTTTAGTAGATGCAAGGAACATTGTTGCAATACAGGATATTGGTGAGTCAGATCAAAATAATATTGGATTAGATAACCAACCAGCAGGTTTCGTTAATGAAGCGCCAGGCTCTTTTCCCGATAATGAAAATAACGACTTTAACCCTTTTGGTATTGGTAATCCTCAGCAACAATCTATCTTAAACAATCAAATTAGAGATGTAGCTACTATAGGCCAAGGTTTTGGCACCCAAGTTACAGAAGGAAGAGATTACGGCGTTTTAGAAAATGCAAGACAATTACAGAATAACGAGTATACAATAAATACTCAATTAGGTTATATATCTCTTAACCAAAGATTGAGTAATGATGAAATTTTAGGTGTTGCTTTTCAATATACAGTTGGCGGCCAGGTATTTCAAGTTGGTGAATTTGCAAATGATGGTGTAGAGGCAACTGCATCTAATCCAGATACAGATTTAGATGGTATTTTAGATAGTGTAGATGCAGATGTTGATGGTGATGGTACTAATGATAATGGCCAAGACACAGATGGCGATGGTATTAATGACGCAAGTGATGTAGACCAAACCAATGGTCAAGATGCTAATAACGATGGTATAGATGATGCTGCTTTACCACCAAACATGTCTGCCATAGTTAACCAGACGCTTGTTGTAAAAATGCTTAAAAGTCCTATAACTAATGTTAACGAACCTATTTGGGACTTAATGATGAAAAACATTTACAGCTTAGATGCGTTTGATGTTTCTGCTGAAGATTTTAGATTCAATATATTATATACAGATCCACAACCATTAAACTATATACAATCTGTAGGTGCAGATCCGCTTCCAGATGATGTTGAGCAAACAACATTATTACGCGTTTTAAATCTTGATAAACTTAATGCCTACAATGATCCTGTTTTGGAAGGTGATGGCTTTTTTGATTATGTGCCAGGGTTAACAATAGATCCACAAAATGGTAGAATCATATTTACAAGTACAGAACCGTTTGGAGAATACTTGTTTAACAAGCTAAGATTAAATCCTTCTGAAGATTATGATGATGAAATGGATGGCTCTGATAATGAGTTGCTAACCTATAACTCTAACCAAAGAGAATACGTATTTAAGAAACTTTATACCACAACTAAAATACAAGCAGAACAAGAATCTGCAGAAAAAAATAAGTTCCAACTTAAAGGACGCTACAAATCTAGTGGAGTAGACGGTATTCCAATTGGTGGTTTTAATATACCACAAGGTTCTGTAACAGTAACTGCTGGTGGTCGTGTACTTCAAGAAGGAGTAGATTATGTAGTGAATTACCAATTTGGTCGCGTTCAAATACTAGATGAATCTTTACTAGCATCAGATGTGCCTATTCAGATTTCAACAGAAAGTAATGCATTATTCGGACAACAAACTAAACGTTTTACTGGATTAAATGTTGAGCACCGTTTTAATGAAAACTTCTTAATTGGTGGTACATACCTTAACTTAAATGAGAGACCAATTACGCAAAAAGCCAACTATGGTTATGAACCTATAAACAATTCAATTTATGGTTTCAATATTAATTACTCTACAGAAGTGCCTTGGTTAACACGCTTTGCAAACCATTTACCTAATATTGATACAGAGGTAGAGTCTAATTTTTCAATACGTGGAGAGTTCGCTTATTTACAACCAGGCTCACCAAGTGGAGACAATTTTAGAGGAGAAACGGTAACCTATGTAGACGATTTTGAAGCGTCACAAACCTCTATTTCAATATTAACTCCATTATCTTGGGAATTGTCAAGTGTACCTACAGGACCAAATGGTTTTGATGGTGGTTTCGGAAATGGAGATTTACGTGTAAATGATCGTCGCGCAAGAATAAACTGGTATACAGTAGATCCTATTTTTTATAGTAACCAGCGTCCAGATGGTGTGTCAGATGCAGATCTTTCAGATTATAAAACCCGTCGTGTTTTTATTGATGAAATCTTTCCGGAAACAACTATTGTTCAAGGGCAACCTCAAGTGTTGTTTCCTATGGATATTGCATTTTATCCAGAAGAGCGTGGTCAATACAACTATGCAACCGGAGCCAATGGTACAAACACATTACCAAACCCAGAACAAAATTTTGGAGGAATTACACGCCAAATTACAAACACAAACTTTGAACAATCTAATGTAGAGTATATAGAGTTTTGGTTACTAGATCCATTTATTTACGATGAAAACGCAGGAAGTACTGGTGGTACAATATCATTTAACTTAGGTAGTATTTCTGAAGATGTACTTAAGGATGGAAGAAAACAATATGAGAATGGTTTGCCAGAAGATGGCGGTACAGCACAAACCCAATCTACAGCTTTTGGAAAAGTACCACAAAACCAATCTTTAGTATATGCTTTTGATACAGAAGGACAAGCACGTGTTAATCAAGATGTAGGTTTTGATGGTTTAGATGATGCGGAAGAAGCTTCAAGATTTGGAGATTTTGCAGGTCTTGCAGATCCTTCAAACGATAATTACAATTATTTTTTGAATGCTCAAGGTAGTATTACAGAGCGTTACAGACAATATAATGGTACACAAGGAAACTCTCCAACAGATGTGTCTCAGGATAATAGAGGAAACACAACGTTCCCAACAGTTGAAGATGTGAATCGAGACAACACGATGAACACTATAGACAGCTACTTGCAGTTAAATGTCCCAATTGCACCAAACCAGATGTCTCCAGATACAAATGAGTTTGTGACAGACGTTAGGGAATTAGATGTAAATACAGTTGATGGAGGTACGTTACCAACACGTTGGGTGCAGTTTAGAGTGCCATTGCAATTTCCGCAAGATTCAAATGATCCTTTAAGAGAAGTTGTTGGTGGTATTGGAGATTTAAGATCTGTACGTTTCATGAGAATGTTCTTACAGGACTTTCAAGAAAACATTCATTTAAGATTTGCAACATTAGATTTAGTTAGAGGAGATTACAGAAGGTATAATGTAGCAATACAACCAGATGGTAATAACCCTACAACAGATGATGCTTTATTTGAAGTTACCTCAGTTTCAGAAGAAATGACTTCTAATTATGAGCCGCCACCAGGTGTAATTAGAGAAGAGTTTGTAAACAATAACCAGTCGGTTTTAGAAGATGAGCAATCTTTAGCATTAACTGTTTCAGGATTAAAACCTAATGATTCTAGAGCTGTTTATAAAAACTTTCAGGTAGATATGAGGCAGTATGAAAAACTTCAAATGTTTCTTCATGCAGAGTCTTTACCAAACGAAACACCATTGGAGGATGATGAAATGGTAGCTTTCATTAGAATGGGATTAGATTTTACAGACAACTTCTATCAAGTTGAGATTCCATTAAAAGTAACAGCACCAAATGCTACAAATGCTGCTGAAATTTGGCCGTCAGAAAATGAACTTCAATTACCATTAGATTTATTACAAACTGTAAAGGCTACTGTTTTAGGTAGTGATCAATTTGCCCAGACAGATTTAAATTTCTTTAATGAAAATGGAGAAGTATCTTTAGATAATGTTCCTGGTGAACTAAGAGTAGGTATCAAAGGTAACCCGAGTTTTGGTAACGTTAGGGTTATTATGTTAGGTGTAAAAAATACAAATGACAATAATTTAGACGAAACTTCTGGCCAGGTATGGTTTAATGAATTAAGGTTATCTGGTCTTAAAAATGAAGGAGGTTGGGCTGCTGTAGTAAATATGGATGCCAACGTAGCAGACTTCATGAATGTTTCTGCCACAGGTAGACGAAGCACTGTAGGGTTTGGTAGTATAGAGCAAGGCCCTAACCAACGTAGTCGTGAAGACGTACAAAGTTATGATGTAACAACCAATGTAAGTGTAGGACAATTGCTACCTAAAAATTGGGGAGTTCAAATACCATTTAATTACACCAGAGGAGAAGAGTTAATTACACCTCAATACGATCCAGAATTTTTAGACCTAGAGTTAGATGATAGGATAGATGCTGCTCAAGATTCTCAAACAGCAGATGCAATTAAAGAGCGTGCAGAAGATTATACCAGAAGACAAAGTGTAAGTATAATTGGATTAAGAAAAAACAGAGTAGTCTCTACAGAACCAGGTGCAGAGCCAAAAACACCTATGCCTTACGATATTGAAAATTTTACCCTTTCTGGCACATACAATCAAACAGATCACAGGGATTTTGAGATAGAAGAGTCTATAGATCAAAATGTAAGGGTAGGCGCCACTTATGAGTATGCTGTTCCAGAAGTTACAATAGAGCCATTTAAGAAAATTGCTGTTTTAGATAGCAGTGCTTACTTTAAGCCAATTAAAGATTTTAACTTTAATCCTTTACCTACAAGTATTTCTTTAGGATCTAATATACAACGACAATATAACAGACAGCGTTTCAGGTCGTTTTTGGGAGAAGGAAATATTATTCCGCAACTATACCAACGTAATTATTTGTACGATTGGCAATTTGCACTTAATTGGAAACTATCTAAGTCTTTAAACTTTAATTATACTACAGGAAACAATTTTGTTGTTAGAAATTATGTTAATGATGATCTTACACAAGATCAAACTATAGGGCTATGGGACGGATTCTTTGAAACAGGAACTCCTAACATACATACTCAAAATCTTCAGCTTAATTATGAGTTACCTCTAAATAAGATACCATTGCTGGAGTTTGTGAAGTCTACGTATAGTTATGAAAGTTCTTACCAATGGCAACGTGGTTCAGAAATTTTTAACAACCTACAAGATCAAGGAATTCCAAGATTAGGAAATACGGTTCAAAATTCTATGAAGCACGAGTTAAACTCGACTTTAGATTTACAAAGACTTTATAATTATGTAGGGCTTAAAAAGAAACAGAAAAAAACTACTGCAAGACGAACATCTACCAATAGGAGAGATTTACGACAAGGCCAAACAAGCACACCTAGATTAGCTGCTCAAGGCAACCAAGATAATACGCCTTCTAATAAATTAAGTGGCGCAGATAAAGCTATTAATACAGGAATAGGTCTGCTTACAGCTGTTAAGAAATTGCAGGTGTCTTACATCGAGCGTCAAGGTACATTCTTGCCTGGATATACTCCAACAGTAGGATTTATAGGTTCTGTAAGACCAACTGTAGGGTTTACATTAGGTAGCCAAAGAGATGTGCGCGAAGAAGCAGCAAGACGTGGTTGGCTTACATTATACGACCAGTTTAATCAGCAATATCAAGAAGTTGAAAATAGAGAGCTAAATATTCAGGCTACAGTAGATTTATTGCCAGATCTAAAAATAGACCTAAACGCTGCCAGAAATTATTCTGAAACTTTTCAAGAAAACTATAGGGTTACTGGAAGTGGCATTGGAGATTATCAATACAATTCCCTTACGCCAAATACCTTCGGAAACTTTAGTATATCAACAGTATTAATTGCCACAGCATTTTCACAAAGTGACCAAGATTCATCTGAAGCATTTGATACTTTTAGAGAAAACCGATTAGTTGTAGCAAGACGATTAGCAGCACAAAATGGTCAAGACCCTACAGATGTAGATGAGAATGGTTTCCCAAGTGGTTATGGTAGAGGTAATCAAGCTGTTCTACTACCAGCATTCTTGTCGGCTTATTCTGGTAAAGATGTAAATAGTGTAAGTTTAGGTGCATTTAGAGATACGCCACTTCCAAACTGGACAATTAAGTATACTGGCCTTATGCGATTAAAATGGTTTAAGGATAACTTTAAACGTTTTTCATTAAATCACGCGTACAATTCTGTTTATACTTTGAGTCAATTCCAGACTAATATAGATTTTGATACAAATAATCCATTTGGAGATAATAATCGTGACCAAGCCGGAAACTTTAAGAACAGGACATTATTTTCTAATGTGAATATTACAGAAGCATTTAGTCCACTTGTCAAGATAGATATGGAAACAAATAACTCTATCAAGATATTAGCAGAAATTAGAAAAGATAGAGCACTATCATTAAGTTTTGATAACAACCTTCTTACAGAAATAAGCGGAAACGAATATATTGTAGGACTAGGTTACAGAATTAAAGATTTAAAAATAGCGACTAGAGTTGCCGGTAAACGCCGTATACTAAGTAGTGACCTTAACTTTAAGGCAGATATTTCATACAGACGTAATAAGACTATTATACGATACTTAGATTTAGATAATAGCCAAACAACAGCTGGTCAAAACATCTGGACTATTAACTTTACAACAGACTATGCACTTACTAAGAATTTAACAGCATTGTTCTATTACGATCATAGTTTTTCTACCTATGAAATTTCTACTGCATTTCCGCAGACAACAATTAGAGGTGGCATAACTTTGCGTTACAATTTTGGAAACTAAAAAATATAACTAACACTATAACTAATAACATGAATATCCCACAAGAATTAAAATATACCAAAGATCACGAATGGATTAAGATTGAAGGTGATGTAGCAACTGTAGGTATTACTGATTTTGCTCAAGGCGAATTAGGAGATATCGTTTATGTTGAAGTAGAAACTGTCGATGAAACTCTAGATAGGGAAGAAGTATTTGGTACCGTTGAAGCTGTGAAGACTGTTTCAGATCTTTTCTTGCCACTTACTGGTGAGATTATAGAGTTTAATGAAACGTTAGAAGACGAGCCGGAATTAGTAAACTCAGACCCATACGGAAAAGGCTGGATGGTTAAAATTAAATTTTCTGAAGCTTCAGAAGTAGAAGACTTGTTAGATGCTGAAGCCTATAAAGAATTGGTTGGTTAAAAACGCCGTTCTATTAAGTATTGTTTTTACAATACTTGTAGCAATAGCTAGTTTAGTAAAACCTACTAGTTTTCCTAAAACTGGTGTGAGTTTTTCAGATAAGATAGCTCACACAGCCATATATTTTATTTTAACAATACTTTGGCTCTTCAGTATGATGAGGCAAAAAGTATCTCAATACCCATTTTCTAAAATAGGAATAGCAATTCTACTTCTTGTGATAGGTTATGGCATATTTATTGAGTTTTTACAAGATACACTAACAGATTATAGGTCTTTTGATTATTATGATATGTTAGCAAATACATTAGGTGCTTGTCTAGGTTTCTTAATTTTTAGAGGTTTTCAACAACAAATTGTGAACTTAAAAAGTGTTGAGAATTCCATGTTAGACAAAAATTAATTACATTAGCAATCCTTAAACACGAACGCATTATGGAACCAAAGAAAAATCCAAAAGCAGACCTTAGAAAGAACAGCGTGCTGTACTTTCAAATTGGTCTAATTTTAATTTTATTCCTCACATGGCAAGCCATTGAGATGAAAACTTATCCAGACGAAATTGATATAGGACAAGTTCAAGTAGATGATTTACTTGATGAAGATGTGCCTATTACAGAAATACAGAACACACCACCGCCACCGCCGCCACCGCCGCCACCAGCACCTGAAGTAATCGAGGTTGTTGAAGATGAGGCAGAGGTAGAGGAAACTATTATCGAGTCTACAGAAACAAACCAAGAGGAAATTGTTGAGGTAGAAGAGGTAGAAGAGGCAGTTGAAGAAGAAATTGCAGATGTACCATTTGCAGTTATCGAAAATGTGCCAATTTTCCCTGGATGCGAAGGTGAAACTAATAATGCAGCTCGTAAGAAATGTATGAGTGAAAAAGTTGACAAGTTTGTTAAACGTAAGTTTGATCAAGAACTTGGAGGCGAGCTTGGATTAAGTGGTATACAACGTATTTATGTAGCTTTTAAAATTGATAAAAGCGGTAATATAACAAACGTACGTGCAAGAGCACCACACCCAAGATTAGCTAAAGAAGCAGAAAACGTTGTAAAAGCGTTACCTAAGATGACGCCAGGTAAGCAACGTGGTAAAGCAGTAGGTGTATTATATTCATTACCAATTGTTTTCCAGGTTTTAGATTAATTCTAAATACACCCTAAATATCAAAATCCCGCCTTGTTTTCAAGAGCGGGATTTCTTTTTGGTATGCTTGTTGATTCGGTTTTTATTGTAACATTAAAACCATTTATTATGAACAACAAGCACGATGCTAATGTACGAAAAAGTACATTGGTAAACTTTCAGTTAGGCTTAATTGTAGCCTTAGTAACCACCGTTTTGGTGATGGAGATTAAATCTGCGGTACCAGTTGTAAAGCCCGATGATGTGGCTGTGGACAACTCAGAAGTAGAAACTTATTTTAATCCAGAATTTGTCATCGTAAAAGACAAAGTAGAGAAAAAACAGCCTCTTAAAAAAGTTCAGAAGATTATAAACGTTATAGATGTTATCGATGACGATACTCCAACAGAGCTATTTGAGGATACAGAACTTACCACAGAACCAGATATCACAGAAATTGAACCTGGAGATTTGGTTGAAAAAACAGAAGACCCAGAAATTGCTCCAGTACCATTTGTTAAAGTGGAGTTTGTACCTATTTTTCCTGGTTGTGAAGGTTTAACTACCAATGCAGAACGTAGAGCATGTATGTCTAGTAAGATAAATACAATTGTACAACGTAAATTTGATGGTGATCTAGCTTCAGATCTTGGCTTAAGTGGACAGCAAAGAATTTATGTGAGATTTAAAATAGACAAAACTGGTAATGTTGTAGATATTCAAGGTCGCTCTACGCATCCTAAGTTAACTAAAGAAGGAGAACGTATGGCTGGCTTAATACCTAAGATGAAACCAGGACAGCAAAGTAACAAGCCGGTAGAAGTTATTTTTGATCTTCCAATTGTATTTAATGTAAAAGACTAGCCATCAACTGTCTTTATTTAAAAGCCTTTTCGACTACTAATTCGAAGAGGCTTTTTTTTATAGGTCACCTAAATGAGGTATCTTCATCACCTGAAAAACCTGAAGTTTTTTTAAGCGCTATGAAGACCTTTTACACCTTATTTTTATTGCTTCCTTTTTTAGTCTGTGCTCAAACAGCAACAACTTCTTCAGAACGCTATCCTGTTTTTAATGAATGTGAATCTGTTGCACTGTCTAATCTTGAGAATTGTTTTGATGCTACTTTAAAATCATTTATCTATTCCAATTTTCAAATACCTGATGGTATTGAAACTAAAGATTTAAAAACAGATGTAACAGTGATTTTTGAAGTGGATACAGAAGGAATCTTTAATGTAATATATACAGAAGCAGTGTATGAAGAGTTACAAGAGGCAACCTTAGCTGTTTTTGAGAAATTACCAAAAATACAACCTGCAAGTTATAATAGTAGAGTTATAGATATGCAATTTCGTATGCCTATAAAACTACCATTGTCAAGAATGTTAAACCCGACAATTAACGAAATAGATAATCCTGTAAAAGCGATTGCAACTGTGTCACCAAACACTATTAAAAATGAGTATGATGATGTAGAGGTGCGTCCGTTTAAAAATAGACAAGCGTCTAGCCAAATAAACATTCCTTTATCACATGAAGTTTATTCTCGTTTTGATGATGACATGAACCAAGTTGGCACCAATAATCATACAGCTTCTAAGCCTTTATTATATAAAGAAGTACAACGCTATTATGATTTTGAGAAAGAAAATAAGAAATTACATTATGATAAATCTTCTTGGTTTGGCAGGAAATTTTTTAATGAACATTTAATTAGGCTTCAAGGAAAAGATTATTGGTTTACGTTAGATGTTGCTGCAGATTTACAGTTGGGAAGAGATTTAGATAGAGATTTAACTACTTATAACAATACAAGAGCTGCAGTTTTTCAAGGAGGTCTAGGAAAGAACTTAAATTTCCACACTGTATTATATGAAAGTCAAGGCCGCTTTGCTGGATATTATAATGATTTTGCAAGGAGTTTAAAGCCAGATGGAGGTAATCCAGCTATCATACCAGGAAGAGGTATTGCAAAAGAGTTTGGAGAAGACGCATTTGACTATCCTATTGCTACAGGATACTTGTCGTATTCACCGTCAAAATTTTTTAATGTGCAGTTTGGGCACGGCAAAAATTTTATAGGTGATGGTTATAGGTCATTATTGTTAAGTGATAATGCAAGCCCTTATCCCTACTTTAAATTAAATACTACATTTTGGAAATTAAAGTATACAAATACTTGGATGTCTCTGCGCGATGTGAGGCCTGCTGTAACTGCAGATGGTTCTTTCAGAACAAAGTATATGGCTAACCATTACTTAAGTATAAATGTGACTAAACGCTTAAATATCGGCTTGTTTGAAAATGTAATTTGGGAAAATGATAATGACAGAGGTTTTGATCTTAATTACTTAAATCCAGTTATATTTTATCGAGCAATTGAGTTTTCAACTGGTTCTCGTGGTGGTAATGCAATAATTGGTTTAACAGGAAAATACAAGTGGAGTGACAGCTTTAATACTTATGCGCAATTATTGATAGATGAGTTTTCTAGCGGAGATATTACAGGTGGTGAGGGCAGTTACAAAAATAAAATAGGTTACCAATTAGGTATAAAATATTTTAATGCATTCAATGTCCCAAATTTAATTGTTCAAGCAGAATATAATCAAGTAAGACCTTATACGTATTCTCACAATAGCATTACTCTTAATTATGGGCACAACAACCAAAGCCAGGCACATTTATGGGGTGCAAATTTTAGAGAGTATATAGGGATTTTACGCTATAAGCATAAGCGCTATTATGGTCTAGGAAAACTTATTTATGGTGAACGAGGTTTTGATTTTAAGGATGGTGTTGTTTATGGTGGTAATATCTTTACAAGTGAAGATGATAGGCCTGCAGATAATGGAAATAATTTGTTGCAAGGTAATAAGGCAACTAGCTTTTATGGCGAGTTAGAATTAGGCTACATTATAAATCCTGCCACTAATTTTAAAGTATACGCTACTGCAATTTATAGAGATTTCTCTGTAGATGAAGATGTGAGCGATGTTATACAAACACAAAATACTGTATGGTTAAACTTTGGTGTTAGGACAGACTTGTTTAATTGGTATTACGATTATTAATTAACTAGTTTTTTTCAGAAGTTAAACTAAGGTAAATGGTTCTTCTCCATTTTTCTGGCGATATAAAAGCACCTTCTGTGTAAAATTTCCCATCAAGATCTTCAGTTAAAGCTCTGTTTTGTGTAACATCTTCCTGAGTAGCGCCACGGTTAATTTCATTTTCAATGCGGGAAATACAAGTGTTGTACATAGCTAATGTTTTTTCTAAATCTGTTTTTGTAGCGCGTTTTCCATGTCCTGGAATAATTTGCGTTTCAGCATTAATAAGCATCAACATGTGTTCTATCGCCTTTTTGGCACCGATAACACTTCCGCCAGAATCTAAATCTATATAAGGATATCTGCTATTAAAGAATACATCTCCGGTGTGTAATACATTTTCTTCAACAAAATAAATAATTGCATCGCCATCTGTATGTGCTGTTTCAGGATGAAAGATTAAAACTTGTGTAGTGTCGAAATATAAATTTAACTCGGTTGAAAAGGTTAAAATTGGTAAGGCTTTTTTAGATGATTTAGCCTTGTCTTCGATACTTTTTAACAAACGGACTCTTGCATTTTTGTGAGCAAAAACAGAAGCGCCTTTATTTACTATATTTTCATTGCCGCCAGTGTGATCGCCGTGATGATGTGTGTTAAGGAGTATTTTAATTGGTTTGGGGCTAATGGTTTTTATTTCCGCAAGAATTTGGGGAGTTAATTTACCAAATTGAGAATCAATCATCAATAAAGCATCTGAATCTTCAAACAATCCTATGTTACCACCTTGTCCGGTAATCATATAAACATGATTAGATAGTTTTTCTGAATTTATAGATACCTTTTGGGAATGCAAAAATAAAGGTGAGCTTAGAAAAATTAATGCCAGTGTGTGGGTTAAGACTTTCATAATTACAATTGTTTGTGAGGTAGGTCGTAAAAAGATTAAGATACTTAATAATTTAAAACTTGCTCTAATAGATTTTTAATATTGAAATACAATACTTTATATTATAAATTTTATAGGCTGTTCATCGTGGCAAAACATCTATAATGCAGTATCTTTGCACCCCAATTGAAAAACTTATTTCTTGGCTGAAACAGCGCTACATAATACGACAACTTCTTGGAGTTCTGACTTTAAGGAAATCACTAAAATGAGATTAGCTATTAGCGTGGTCTTTTCTTCTGTAGCTGGTTATTTTTTAGGCGCCACCGTTTTAGACTTTGTAGATGTTCTGCTTCTTGCAATTGGTGGCTACTTAATGGTTGGAGCATCAAATGCCTATAATCAAGTTATAGAAAAAGATCTTGACGCGTTAATGGATCGCACTAAAAACAGGCCATTGCCAGCAAAGCGAATGAGTGTGCAAATGGCTTTGTTTATAGCTACCGCTTTTGCAATAAGCGGTGTTGCGGTGTTATATTATATAAATCCTAAAACTGCAATGTTTGGTGCATTGTCTATCTTATTATACGTGTTGGTATACACACCTCTAAAAACAAAAACACCTTTAGCCGTATTTGTAGGAGCTTTTCCAGGAGCAATACCATTTATGCTGGGTTGGGTTGCCGCTACAAACGAATTTGGAATAGAACCAGGTACATTATTTATGATACAGTTTTTTTGGCAATTCCCACATTTTTGGGCTATTGGTTGGTGGTTGTATGATGATTACAAAAAAGGAGGTTTTGCAATGTTGCCAACTGGCAAGCGTGACACAAAAACAGCCATACAAGTTATCTTATATACATTCTGGACAGTTTTAATATCATTAGTTCCAGCATTTGGTATGACAGGACGTCTTTATCTAACACCAATAGCAGCTGTTATAATTGGATTGTTAGGAGTGTTTATGATGTATTATGCAATCATGTTATATAAGAAACGAACACCAAAATCTGCAAAGCAATTAATGTTTGCAAGTGTAAGCTATATCACACTGCTTCAAATAATATATGTCTTAGATAAATTTATAAGGTAATGGATTTAACACAAGGAACAGAACAAGAAAAAACAGCACGGTCTAAAAAGATGATGCTTTGGTTTGGCATCATATCTATGGTAATGATGTTTGCGGGATTAACTAGTGCTTATGTAGTAAGTAGTGAGCGTCAAGATTGGTTAAATGATTTTACGCTGCCAGCTTCTTTTATATGGAGTACACTAGCTATTGTAACAAGTAGCATTACTTTATTTATCGCAAAAAAACAACTAAGAGCAAACAACCGCAAAGGAGCAACTTATTCATTATTAGCTACATTGGTGTTGGGAGTAATTTTTGTAGGGCTGCAGTTACAAGGATTTGAAGATATTATTAATTTAGGATTTTATTTTACAGGAAGCGAAAGTTCAATAACAACCTCTTTCATTTATGTACTTGTGTTAGCGCACTTAGCACATATTGCGGCAGGACTAATTGTGCTTTTAGTCTTAATTTATAATCATTTTAAACAACGCTATACAGCAGAGCAAATGCTAGGCTTCGAACTTGGTGCTACATTTTGGCACTTCGTTGATGTTCTGTGGCTTTACCTCTTTGTATTCTTATATTTTTTCTAAGAAAAAGTATGATAATCTTCGTTGAATCAACTCAATGAAAGCGATAAATTAAAAAAATGCCTTGAAAATGCGGTGCAAGCTATTTCGAGAGTACAATAAAAAAGTTATTTTTGCACAACATTAAACCAATTCACGTTTATGGAAGCTACTGCAGTAAGTACTGGCACCGAAGGAAAAACTTGGGGTGGCGGTAATCAACCACTAAAAGCAAGCTATGGCAAGCTAATGATGTGGTTTTTCATCGTTTCTGATGCATTGACATTCTCAGGATTCTTAGCATCATACGGATTTTCCCGTTTTAAATTTATCGATTCTTGGCCAATCGCCGATGAAGTGTTTAATCACTTCCCATTTTTACACGGTGTAGATGCACCTATGTATTATGTGGCATTAATGACCTTTATTCTTATTGGCTCATCTGTTACAATGGTATTAGCGGTTGATGCTGGTCATCACATGAAACAAAAGAAAGTTATTCTTTACATGTTCCTAACTATTATTGGAGGTGCTATTTTCGTAGGATCTCAAGCTTGGGAGTGGAAAAATTTTATTAATGGTGAATATGGAGCCGTTGAAACTCATGGAGGACAAATACTACAGTTTGTAGACAATACAGGTCATCGTGTTGCTTTAGAAAACATTGCTGTTGCAGTTCCTGGAGAAAGAGAACAACACCAAAAGAAAAATGGTGTTTGGTATAATGGTGAAAAAGAATTGCCTACTTACTCAATGAACGAAATCATTAAAGGTTTTGAAGCTAAACCAGAAATTTTGGTGCGCACACAGATCTTAGATGAAAATGGTCAAAAGACAATTCTTTCTAGAGAAGAGTCTTTGGCAAAGTTAAAAGCCGAAGGAAGAAACATAGTAGAAGGTGCTAACCTTAAACATAACGAATATGGTACGCCATTATTTGCAGATTTCTTTTTCTTCATTACAGGATTTCACGGGTTTCACGTATTTTCTGGTGTAATCATAAACATCATTATTTTCTTTAATGTAATCATTGGTACTTATGAAAGAAGAGGTAGCTATGAAATGGTTGAGAAAGTAGGATTATATTGGCACTTTGTAGATTTAGTTTGGGTATTTGTATTCACATTCTTCTACTTAGTATAACACAAAATATTAAACACAATGGCACACGATACAGCACACGGTAAGGATCCAATTAAACGCATTTGGTTTGTATTTGCATTACTTTCTATAGTAACTATAGTTGAGGTTATCCTTGGTATTATAAAACCAGCATTTTTAATAGAGAATACGTTTATTAAAATGAAATTGTTAAACTGGATATTTATCATCCTCACAATTTATAAAGCATATTACATTACTTGGGCATTCATGCACATGGAAGGAGAAACTAAAGGTCTTAGAAGATCTGTAGTTTGGACAGCTATATTTCTTGTATGTTACCTAGTTACAATTCTTCTTGTTGAAGGAGATTATATTTATGAAGTATACAGAACAGGACATCAAGCTTGGGATTTCTAATGTTAAATCCTAAATTATAATATACTAAATGCCCAACAGGAATGTTGGGCATTTCTTTTTTAACAAATGTCTTTAGCTTTTATCTCTATTTGATTAAAATAATGTGACCTCTGTATTGTATTTTTGTGCAAACTAAAATATGCAATTGGAAACTATTAAAGACAACAGGAATAGCCCAGTAAAATATGCTGTACTTATAGCATTGTTTGTATTGCCCTTGGTAATCTATCTACTTTCAGCATCTGGTGAGGGGTTGTTTAATTTGTTGCCGCAGCTTACTAAAGATGTTTCAAATTTAGAAGAGTTTGAAGATCTGGAAGGCAATAAGGTTTCCTTAGATAATAAGATAACCATTCTTGGCTTTTTTGGAGATACACCAGAATCAAAGAAGGGAAATGCCTTAAACCTTAATGAAAAAATATACAAGCGTAATTATAAATTTGATGACTTTCAATTTGTCATATTAATTTCTGAGGAAGGAAAGGATCAAGCTATCGAATTACGTAATAAAATTGAAGCCTATACCTCTACAGAAAAGTGGATTTTTGCGGTAGGTGGTAAAGATGCGATAAGTAACGTTTTTAATAGTTTAAAAACAGATATGTCATTATCGCCTAATTACTCAACACCATATGTATTTATAATAGACAAAGAACAAATTTTAAGAGGTCGTGAAAACGATGAGGATAATGGTTTAATGTATGGTTATAATTCTTCAGATATAGCTGAAATAAGTAATAAGATGGTAGCAGACGTAAAAGTTATATTAGCAGAATATAGAAGAGCTCTTAAGAAATATAATTCAGATAGAAAGTAAGACTTGTTATGAAGAGAAAATACAGTTATATAGGTTTAGGGATCATTATACTAATTTTTGGTATAATAGTAATTCCTAAAATAATTGAGACACTTTCAGAAGGAACAGTTGTAAAAGAGAACAGAACAGAGTCTGTTAAAAATAGTGATCTCGCTTTTGTAACTAGAGATGGTGAGAAGAGAAAAGTACCGCCTTTCAAATTTATAAATCAAGACGGTGATTCAATTACTAATCAAGATTATATTGGAAAAGTATATGTTGCAGAGTTTTTCTTTACTTCTTGTCCTACTATTTGCCCAATTATGAACAGTAACCTTGTGGCGGTAGATCAAGAAATTGAAGATGAAAATTTTGGTATTGCTTCCTTTAGTATAGATCCAAGAAAAGATACGCCAGAGGTTTTAAAAGCTTATGAAAAACAATATGGTATAACCAATCCAAATTGGAATTTAATGACTGGAGATAGAGATGCTATTTATGATTTGGCAAGAACAGGGTTTACAATCTATGCAGAAGAAAACCCAGAAGTTCCTGGAGGATTTGAGCATAGTGGTTATTTTGCATTGGTAGATCAAGAAGGGTATTTAAGATCTCGTAAAGATGAGTTTGGAAACGTTATTATATTTTACAGAGGTTCGGTGCCACAAGGAATAGACCCAACTCAAGCAGATGAAGAACCACAGATTGATATTTTAATTGAAGACATAAAAATTTTATTAGACCATGGCAACAAGAACTAAAACAGACAAAATAGTTATTCCTGTTATAGTAGCACTTTCATTGGTAGTACCATTAGTTGTGTTATTACTTATGAATTTAAATGTGCGTTACAATCTTTTAGGTTTAGAAGTAGGAACATTTCCGTTTTTTCACGCAGTTATAAATGCTTGTACGGCATTATTATTACTAGCTGGATATTTCTTAATAAAAATAGGAGATATGAAATGGCATCGTAATGTCATGATTACAGCATTTGCTCTGTCTTGTGTATTTTTGGTAAGTTATGTAATTTCTAAAATAAGTAACGATCCTGTGCCTTATGGTGGAGAAGGAATTTTAAGACCAATATATTTCTTTATCCTAATTTCTCATATTGTATTATCGGGTATTATTGTGCCTTTAGTGTTATTTACAATGTATAGAGGTTTAAATAAACAATATATTAAGCATAAAAAAGTTGCACGCTGGACCTTTCCAATTTGGTTTTATGTTTCTGTAACTGGTGTTCTTGTATATATATTTATGTTGCCTTATTATTAAACATTTCAAAAATGAAATCCTATAATTATAAACTTTTAGCCGTTATTGCTTTTTGTCTGTTACTACCAATAGTGGCAGATGCTCAGTGTGCTATGTGCCGTGCTGTATTAGAAAGCGAAGGTGATGGTGGTATGGCAAAAGGTATAAATAATGGTATTGTTTACTTAATGATTTTTCCATATCTACTTGTAGGCGGTATAGCTTTTGCTATTTATAAATATAAAAAGCGAAATAAAGCTTAATTCATTTTAACATTTCTATAACACTTTCGCTGTAACAATTCCTAAAGCAATTAGTCTTATTTATAAACTGACTAGCTGCATTATGATTGAAATTACTAACCTTCACAAGTCCTACAAAACTGGAGCAAACTCTTTGCATGTTCTTAAAGGAATTAACTTTTCTGTAAAAGAAGGAGAGCTTGTATCTATAATGGGATCTTCTGGTTCAGGAAAATCTACATTACTTAATATCTTAGGAATGCTAGATGAAGCAGATGAGGGCTCTTATATGCTAGACAATGTTCCTATTAAGAACTTAAACGAGAAGATAGCAGCTAAATACCGTAATAAATTTTTAGGGTTCATATTTCAATCCTTTAATCTAATTGGATACAAGACAGCACTTGATAATGTAGCAATGCCATTGTACTATCAAGGTATGAAGCGTAATGAGCGTATAGATAGATCTATGGCTTACCTTGAAAAAGTGGGGCTAGCAGATTGGGCTACACACTTGCCAAATCAATTATCTGGTGGTCAAAAACAACGTGTTGCCATTGCTAGAGCACTAGCAAGTGATCCTAAAGTGTTGTTGGCAGATGAGCCTACAGGAGCTTTAGATACTAAAACATCTTACGAAGTCATGGATCTTATTCAAGGTATTAATGACGAGGGAAAAACAATTCTTGTTGTTACGCATGAAGATGATATTGCTCACATGACTAAACGAATAGTAAACTTAAAAGATGGCCTTATTATAGATGATAGTAAGGTAAACCAAGTAAAAGCTATTCAGCATGTTTAATATTGAACGTTGGCAAGAAATATTTCAAACAATAGCAAAAAATAAACTCCGTACGTTTTTAACAGGAGTATCTGTAGCGTCTGGTATTTTCATCTTAGTTATTCTTCTAGGTTTTGGCCAAGGCATGGAAAATGGAATTTCTAAAGAGTTTCAAAATGATGCTTCTAATAGAATAAGTGTTTGGTCTGGAGTTACTACTGTGGAGCATAAAGGATTAAATCCTGGTCGCTTCATACAGATGAAGAATAAAGATTTTGAATTCATCACAAAGAAGTATTCAGATAAAATTGAAAACAAATCATCACTTTATAGAATTTGGAATGGTCTCGCAACCTATGGTAAAGAAAGTGGTAGTTACCGCGTTGAAGGTGTACATCCAGATTACCAATTCTTAGAAAATGAAACTTTAACAGCAGGAAGATATCTTAACCAAAATGATATAGATCATAACGAAAAAGTTGTGGTGCTAGGTCATAAAGTTAAACGCGATCTTTTTAAAGAAGATGATGCAATTGGAAAACAATTACAAGTTTCTGGTGTAAACTTTAAAGTTGTAGGTGTGTATACAGATCCTGGCGGAGAACGTGAAGAAGCTCGTATCTTTTTACCAATTACGACTTCTCAAAAAGTTTTTAATGGAGGTAACATTATAAGAAACATGGCATTTACGCTTCAGCCAAAAGAAAATTTTGAGGAAGCGTTAATTGAAAGTGAACAATTTTCAGCAGAAATTCAAGACTACTTAAAACAAGTACATACCATTGCTCCAAATGATATGAGTGCCATAAATGTGAACAATACATTAGAGCAAACAAAACGCTTTTACGATTTAATTTGGATGATACGCACCTTCTTTTGGGGTGTGGGCATATGTACCATTATTGCAGGAGTTGTTGGTGTAAGTAATATCATGCTCATAATTGTAAAAGAGCGCACTAGAGAGATAGGTGTAAGAAAAGCACTTGGCGCACAACCGTGGTCTATTATAGGAATGATTCTTCATGAATCAATTTTTGTAACCGCAATTGCCGGTTTTACAGGCTTGGTGTTTAGTATGGCACTTTTAGAAATTATAGGGCCAAACATCGAGATGGATTATATTTTAAATCCTTCTGTAAATTTTAATGTGGCAATTACAACCGTATTTATTTTAATAATTGCAGGAGCAATTGCAGGCTTTTTTCCTGCGTGGAGAGCAGCTAGTATTAAACCTATTGAAGCCTTAAGAGACGAATAATATGTTTAGCAAAGACCGTTGGGATGAAATCATAGAAGCCTTAAGCAGTAATTGGTTTAGAACCATACTTACAGCCTTTGGAGTACTTTGGGGTATTTTCATATTGGTTGTATTGCTGGCGGCAGGTAAAGGTCTGGAAAATGGAGTAAAGTCAGATTTTGGAGGCATTGCTACTAACACCATGTTTATGTGGACCCAAGGTATTAGCAAACCTTATAAAGGCTTACCTAAAGGCAGACAGTTTAATTATAAAACAGACGATGTTCAAGCAATTAGAGATAATGTACCTAACCTAAGATTTATTTCTCCTAGAAATCAATTAGGAGGTTTTGGGAGTACAAACAATGTGGTAAGAGGATTAAAAACAGGAGCCTTTAATGTGTATGGAGATTATCCAGAAATCATTCAACAGGAGCCAATGGATATTACCAGTGGTCGTTTTATAAACTATGGAGATATAGAGGAAAAGCGTAAAGTAGCTATAATTGGCGAAGGCGTAAAAACAGCAATGTATGGGTTTGCGGAAGATCCATTAGGAACATACATAAAGATTAATGGTGTAAACTTTATGGTTATAGGTACCTACAAAAAGAAAGGTGGAAATGGTGATGCAGAAGAAGAACAGAAACAAATTTATGTGCCGTTTACTACGTTTTCTCAAGCTTTTAATAGAGGAAACAATGTAGGTTGGATGGCCATAACAGCAGAAGATGGCTCATCTATCACAGAAATAAAACCTCAAATATTCGAGCTTTTAAAAGAACGACATACTATACATCCAGAAGATGACAGAGCTATAGGAAACTTTGACCTTTATGAGCAGTTTAGTAAAGTTAATGGGTTGTTTATAGCCTTGCGTTTTGTCGCTTATTTTGTGGGAATACTAGTATTGTTATCAGGTATTATAGGTATAAGTAACATTATGCTAATTGTAGTAAAAGAACGCACAAAAGAGATTGGTGTAAGAAGAGCTTTGGGGGCTACACCTTGGAATATAAGAGGTCAAATACTTATGGAGTCTATTGTGCTAACTATAATTTCTGGAATGTTGGGAATTGCTTTTGCAACATTAGTAATTTATGGTGCTAACCAGATGTTGGAGGCAAATGGACCTGTAGACATGTTTGCAAATCCGTCTGTAAACCTAACAGTAGTATTAATAGCATTAACCATACTTGTAGTTTCTGGATTATTAGCAGGACTCATACCAGCTCAAAACGCCATTAAAATTAAACCAGTAGACGCATTGCGTACAGAATAAAACTAACAATTAATAATCAATCAACTCCAATGAAAAAATCTGTAACCATTATCATCCTAATAGTTATTGCATTAGGTTTCAGCATTTCTTTGTATTACCTCTATAGCAAAAATCAAGAGGACCCTATTATTTATACAACAGAAACGCCAACTACAGAAACTATAGTTAAGCAAACAGTGGCTACGGGTAGCATTGTGCCAAAAGAAGAAATATTAATAAAGCCTAATATTTCTGGAATTATAGATGAAGTAGCTATTGAAGCTGGAGATATTGTTAAGCAAGGAGATCTTATTGCTAAGCTTAAAATTGTGCCTAATGTAAATAATTTAGCAAGTAGTAAAAATCAAATTTCTACAGCTAAAATAGCATTAGACAATCAGAAAAAAATCTACGACCGTCAAAAAGCGTTGTTTGATAAAGGTGTAATTTCTGCAAATGAATTTGACCAGGCAAACACAAGTTACCTTCAGGCTAAGCAAACTTATGATGCTGCCAACCAAACTTATCAGATAGTTAAAACAGGTTCTGCAAGAGGATTAGGTGTTTCCGCAAATACAGAAATTAGAGCTACCGTTGCAGGAATGGTATTAGATGTGCCTGTTAAAACAGGAAATCAGGTTATTGAGAGTAACAACTTTAATGATGGGACAACAATTGCAACATTGGCAAATGTTAATAATATGATTTTTGAAGGAAAGGTAGATGAAAGCGAAGTTGGAAAAGTATCTGAAGGCTTACCGTTAGAAATAACAGTTGGTGCTATTGAAAATAAAACCTTCGATGCAGTTTTAGACTACATAGCTCCTAAAGGTGTAAGTGAAAATGGTGCTATTCAATTTGAGATAAAAGGAACGCTACAAAAGCAAGATTCAACATTTATACGTGCAGGATTAAGTGCCAATGCCTCAATTATTTTGGCAAAAGCAGAAAACGTCCTTGCTATAAAAGAAGCCCTAGTTCAATATGACCCTAAGACACAGTTACCGTTTGTAGAAATTGAAACTGGAGAACAGTCTTTTGAGCGTAGAGATGTAAAATTAGGAATATCCGACGGTATAAATGTTGAAGTNTTAGAAGGATTATCAAAAGACGACAAGATTAAAGTTTGGAACCAAGTGAAGCCAGTACAGGGTTTTAACGGAAGAGGATAATTTTTTTATTCAATCTGTAACTATTTATTAAAACATAGACTTATTAATTAAGATNACCATTATGAAAGGATTCTTTAGTATAGTATGTATCGTTTTGTTTGCCGTTTCTGGACAAGCACAAGATAAAACATGGACATTGGCAGAATGTATTAATTACGCTCTGGAAAACAACATATCCATTAAACAAAGTGAATTAAACTTAGAGGCTGCAGAAATAGATAAGAGCGATGCGATAGGTAATTTTTTACCATCAATTAATACAAGTGCTTCACTATCTAAAAATACAGGTTCAAGTATTAACCCAGTTACTAACACATTTGAAAATACCTCATTTACATCTGCTACAGGTGGCATAAACGCAGGATTAACATTGTTCGATGGGTTAAGAAATTTTAGACAGCTACAACGATCTAAGCTTAACAGACTTGCTAGTCAATATTCATTAGACAAAATGAAGGATGATATTTCATTATTCGTAGCTAATGCTTACTTGCAAGTATTGTTTAATAAAGAAACTGTAAATGTGCTTAGCTCTCAAAATGAAATTACCATTCAGCAGTTGGAGCGTACACAAGAATTGGTTGATGCTGGATCTTTACCAGCAGGAGACCTCTTAGAAATTAGAGCTACAAATGCAGATGAGAAACAACGCTTAATAGTTGCTAAGAATAATGTAAGAATTGCATTAGTAAGCTTAGCACAAACACTTTTAATTAAAGATTACGATAATTTTCAAATTGCAGATGATGACTATAATATTATAGATGATGGTTTATTAAGTAAGCCAGTTTCAGTTATCATAGCACAAGCAGAAGAAGAGCGTAATGAGGTTAAGCTTGCAGAGCAAAATAAAGCTATAGCAGAGAAAGATGTAGAGATTGCAAAAGGAGCATATCTTCCTACACTAAGTGCATTCTTTCAATATAACACGCGTTGGGCAGATAATGATTTCTTTAACCGAGACTTTAGAACTCAACTTTATGAAAATGATGGTTTAGGTTATGGGTTGCAATTAAGCTTACCTATATTAAATGGTTTTGCTACAAAAAACTCTGTTAAGAGAAGTAAGATAAATGTACTTAGAGCAGAATATAACTTAGAGCAAGCAAAACTAGANTTAGAGTCTAACGTGTATCAAGCCTATGTAGATGCAGAAGGAGCTAAAGAAGCATATGAAGCTGCCTTGGTAGCATTAGAAAGTCAATCACAAGCCAATACATANGCGCAAGAGCGTTTTGATGTTGGCCTAACAAATGCTTTCGATTTTAGCCAAAGTAAAATACGTTTGCAAAACGCAGAGATTGAAGCAAAACGTACTAAGTACGATTATATTTTTAAACTTAAAGTCTTGGAACTCTACTTTGGGGTACCTGCTTCAGAATTAAAATTCTAGNATTATGAAAAAAAAGACACTCTACTTATTATTAGGTGGTTTAGCACTAATGGCAATCCTAGTAGTAGGTTCAAAATCTGGCTGGTTTGGTAAGAAAGGCGATTTTGAGACTGTNGAAGTAGCAACTATTGAAACTATAAACATTACTGAAACAGTTTCTGCTACTGGAAAAATACAACCAGANGTAGAAGTTAATCTTTCTTCTGAAGTTTCTGGAGAAATTATCGAACTACCAGTAAAAGAAGGGCAATCTGTTGAAAAAGGAGATTTGTTGGTTAAAATAAATCCAGANTTAATTCAATCTGCATTAAATCAATCTCAAGCAGCTTTATCTAATACAAGAGCTGGCTTAGAGCAAGCAAATGCAAGTTTAAAAGAAGCAGAGTCAAATTATAACAGAAACAAGACTTTGTTCGACAAAGGCATAATCTCTAAAGCAGAATGGGATCGTGTAGTATCTACATATGAAGGTGCTCAAGCAGCAAAACAATCTGCATATTATTCTGTACAAAGTGCCTCTGCAAATGTTTCTCAAGCTAGAGACAACTTAAACAGAACTACAATTTATGCACCAAGAAGTGGTACAATCTCAAAACTAAGTGTCGAGTTGGGTGAGCGTGTGGTTGGTACACAACAAATGGCTGGTACAGAAATTATGCGTGTAGCAAACCTTGCAAATATGGAGGTTGAGGTAGATGTAAATGAAAATGATATTGTAAAAGTTAATGTAGGAGACTCAACNATTGTTGAGGTAGATGCATACCTNAAAAAAGAATTTAAAGGTATTGTTACAGAGATTGCAAACTCTGCAGATAANGCATTAACTGCAGATCAGGTAACTAACTTTAAGGTTAAAGTGCGCATTTTAGAAGAGTCTTATAAAGATTTNATNGAAGATAAGCCAGAAGGATTTTCACCGTTTAGACCTGGTATGACAGCTACGGTTGATATTATAACAAAAAAACGAGAAGATATTATTGGTGTNCCAATTAGTGCTATTGTTATTAAGACAGATACCTCTTCAGGCAAAAAGAGCAGAAAAGAAAAAATGGAGATTAAGTCTTCTGAAGAGCAACGTTTTGAGTGTGTGTTTATAGCTAAAGATGGTAAAGCAAAACTTAGAGTTGTAAAAACAGGTATTCAAGACGACACAAATATTGAAATTTTATCTGGCCTATCTGCTGGAGAAGAAGTTATAGTTGGTCCATACACAACTGTTACTAAAAATTTAGATAATGGTGAGGCTATAGAGCGCCAATCTCCTAATCAAGAAAAAGACGAGTAATTGTGGCATTAATTCTTAGTATAGAAACCTCTACAACAAACTGTTCTGTAGCTTTAGGAAAAGATGGTGTTCTTGTTTCCTTAAAGGAAGATTATAATGATCAATACTCTCATGCAGAACGATTGCATGTGTTTATAATGGAAATTCTTGAGGAAAATAAAAAGAAACTTTCAGAGCTAGATGCTATTGCTATAAGTAAAGGACCAGGTTCTTATACTGGATTAAGAATAGGTGTAAGTACAACTAAAGGATTATGTTTTTCTTTAGACAAACCCCTAATNTCAATTGGTACTTTAAATTCTTTAGCGCATCAAATAAATAGTGACGGCCTCATTGTACCAATGCTTGATGCTAGGAGAATGGAGGTTTTTAGTTCAATATATAACTCAGATTTTAAATTACAGCGAGAAATTGANGCTCAGATACTAGATGAGGCTTCTTTTGTTGAAGANCTAAATCTTGGNAAAGTAACATTTGTAGGTAATGGTGCTCCTAAATTTAAAGAGGTTTGTAAACATCCTAATGCTGTATTTGTAAATAAATTGCCTTCTGCAAGAGAAATGGTACCATTGGCTGAAGCAAAATATAAAAGCGACACCTTTGAGGATGTCGCTTATTTTGAGCCTTTTTATTTAAAGGATTTTGTAGCTGGAAAGAAAAAAGCAAACTAGCTTTTTACGTCTTCCGCATACATGTGTACGTCTCTTTGTGGATAAGGAATAGATATGCCTGCTGCTTCTAATCGAGCTTTTCCTTCTTCTAAGATATGCCATCTTAACGCCCAGAAATCATCATTTAAAGCCCAATATCTTAAAGATAAATTTACAGAGCTATCTGCTAATTCTGCAAGGACAATCATTGGTGCAGGTTCTGCCATTACAGTTTCTTGCTCTAACGTAAGTTTNAGTAAAATGTCTTTTGCAAGCTTTACATCATCATCATAAGAAATACCAAAAACAAGGTTTTCTCTACGTTTTCCCTCTTCTGTATAATTTATAATGTTGTCGTTTGAAAGTTTTCCATTAGGAATAATAGCTAATTGATTTCCGAACGTAAGCAATTTTGTATTAAAGATAGAAATCTCTTTTACNGTACCTTCTATACCTTGGCCNTTAATAAAATCGCCAACTTTAAAAGGTTTTAATAGTAAAATAAGAACACCACCAGCAAAATTTGCTAAAGAACCTTGTAATGCCAAACCTATAGCTAAACCTGCAGCACCAATAATAGCTACAAAAGAAGAGGTTTGTACTCCAAGTTGAGAAACAACAGTTACAAATAATAAGACTTTAAGCGCCCAATTGGTTAAGCTTAATAAAAAGTTCTCNAANGTAGGATCNTAATCTTTTTTCAAGAAGAATTTTCTTAACCATCCGGTAGTNATTTTTATAATCCACCAACCAACTATAAAAATTACAATTGCCAATAAGATATTTGGTAAGTAGCCTAAAACCTTATCAAAATATTTTGATATAATTTCATCGTAGTTTTTAATNTTTTCTAAATCCATAGGTATGTACTAATTTTTTTGCAAAGGACTAATTTTTACAGCGTATAACCATATAACTAGCGTTAAGGTTTATTTAAAACCCTACTCAAGACATTGCNTTACAGCACTAGAAACTTTATCTGTAGGTACATTACATGTGTTGTCTTTACAAACGTATATTAGTGTTTGCTCATCTNCATATCTATTTTTAAATATNAAAAGATCATTATTTTCCTTTTCTGTAGCTGCTGTTATACTGTTTGGGATATAATTTAAATTTAAGTCTTTAACGNAGTTGCTTGCATTTTTNCCCGTAATGACAATCTCATGGTAAGGGAAGCTAAAATTCATNATGACGTCTAACCAATTAGAATAGCCNCTNGCATAAGTCTTAGCATCTTGTAATACTGTTTTTANTTGTTGTTCTGCTATTTCTTTGTAAGATTTTATGCCTAATAAATGNGATAGTTTAAAAAGGTTTTTAGCCATTGTAGAGTTAGATGCCGGAATAACATTGTCTTGCTGCTCTATAGGTCTTGTTACTAGTGCGTCATCTAAATTAGAATTGAAGTAAAATATATGCTGTTCCTCATCATAAAAGTGTTTNAGAGCATATGTAGTTAATTCTTCAGCTTTTNNAAGCCACTTACTATTAAAAGTAACTTCAAATAAAGATATAAAAGCCTCAATTGTAAATGCATAATCTTCGAGATAGCCATTTATCTTGGCTTCATTTTTATTATAGCTATGAGTTAAGCTACCATCTTTCTGAAGCATTTTATCCAGTATAAAATTTGAAGCTTTAAGGGCTATTTCTAAATAATCATTTATTTGAAATGCTTTATAAGCATCTATGTAGCCATTTATCATCAAAGCATTCCAGGATGTTAAAGATTTGTCGTCTAAACGTGGTTGTGCTCTTTTTTGACGGTTATTGTTTAAAAGAGCTTTCCAGGAANTTAATTTTTNATCTAGAGTAGATAATGGAATAGAAAAATCATTAGCTATCTCGCTATTAGATTTGGTTCTTATTAGTACATAATTATTGTGTTCCCAATGTCCATATTCATTAATGTTATAATAGGCTTCAAACAACGGATAATCTTCATTTAATAACNATTTTAATTCAGCTTTAGTCCAAACATAAAAAGCGCCTTCCTCTAACNTGCCTTCAGTATTAAGACTATCCGCATCTAGAGAAGAGTAAAACGAACCGTTGTCTCTTGTTAGTTCTGTTTCAATAAAATTAAGGGTGTTTGTTACAACAATTTTATACCAAGGATCTTTTGTGAGCGTATAAGCTTTTGAATATAAACTAACCAGCTGCGCATTGTCATAAAGCATTTTTTCAAAATGTGGCACGTGCCATTTAGANTCTACAGCGTATCTTGAAAAACCACCACCAATATGATCATACACACCACCATAAGATATCTTGTTTAATGTAAGTATTACATAATCNAACAAAGATTTGTCTTTAGTTTGATGAGCATACCTAAGTAAAAATTNGTAATTGTTNGGCATCATAAACTTTGGAGANCGTTGTGTNCCNCCATAGGTATAATCAAACTGGTTAGACCAAGTTTTNAGGGAGTCTTTTAAAAANGCTTTNGNTATATCTGTNTTTGAGTCACTTTTAGTAACTAAAGAAACCTGTGCCATACCTTTAGATAGCTTTTCTGCATATGTAANCATATGTTCTGGGTTGCTCCTATATANATCTGCTANTTGATGTAAACTTCCTTTCCATTGTTTTTTTGGCAAATATGTTGCACCCCAAATTGGTCTGCCATCTGGCAAGGCTACAATATTTAGTGGCCAACCACCTTGTCCTGTCATTAGTTGGAGTGCCTTCATGTAAACTTGATCCACATCAGGACGTTCTTCTCTATCTACCTTAATGTTTATGAAATTAGCATTCATTACTTCTGCAACAGATATATCTTCAAAACTTTCGTGTTCCATAACATGGCACCAATGGCAAGCAGCATAGCCAATACTTATTAAAATAAGTTTGTTGTCTTCCTTTGCTTTATTTAAAACTTTNGAAGACCAACCTACCCAGTTTACAGGATTATTAGCGTGTTGCAGTAAATAAGGGCTAGTTTCCTTAGAGAGTAAATTATTTGTATTAATTTTTGAAGACATAATGCTGTAAATTGAAAAGCAACTTAGGTTTGTTGAACAAAAAAACGCCCCTAAGGATAGTTAGGAACGTTAGTTTAANTGTTTANTATTTGTTAATCTACCTCGAAGGTAATTTTTGCATTTACTCTAAACTCTGTAATTTCATCGCCTTTAACAACTGCATTTTGCTCGTTAATATAGACAGATCTTATGTTTTTTACAGACTTCCCTGCGTGCTTAACTGCTTTTCTAGCAGCGTCTTCCCAGCTTTTATCAGAATTTGCTAAGACTTCAATAACTTTTAAAACAGACATAATTTTTGTGTTTAAGATTTATATTGGTTTCATAGGTAAGATACAAAAAATCATATGCTTAGAAGAAATGTGTTTCTGCTTAATGTTTTATTAACTTAGTAAGCTGTTAAAAGTTATAAAAATGTATGACTTTTGCCGAATTATTGAATATACACTATGGACAATATTTATATTATCATGCTTGTGGCATTATTTGCCTTNGCTATCACAGATTTAGTAGTAGGTGTTAGTAATGATGCTGTTAACTTTCTAAACTCTGCAATTGGCTCTAAGGCAATTTCAATGCGTACTATCATGATTGTTGCTAGTATAGGTGTGGCAGTTGGTGCCATATTTTCTAGTGGTTTAATGGAAGTTGCTAGAAAAGGGATTTTCTTGCCTNGCATGTTTTATTTTGATGAGATCATGGTCATATTTACGGCCGTCATGCTCACAGATGTGCTCCTCTTAGACTTTTTTAACTCCTTNGGATTGCCAACATCTACTACAGTTTCTATTGTTTTTGAATTGTTAGGAGCTGCTGTGGCAATGGGTTTTATAAAAATATACCAGTCAGATGATAGTTTTGCACTGATATACCAATACATAAATACAGANAAAGCTACAGAAATAATTGTAGGAATATTGCTCTCTGTCGTCATTGCTTTCTCAATAGGTGCGCTTGTGCAATATTTGTCCAGAGTTGTATTTACATTTAAATATGAAAAGAAGATAAAGCTTTTCGGAGCTTTATTTGGTGGAGTTTCTATGACTGCTATTACATACTTTATTCTTATTAAAGGAATGAAGACAATTAGCTTTATTTCTGATGATATTAAGGCTTACATTAATGAAAACACGCTAATCATAATCGGGATTAGTTTTGTTATTTGGGCCTTAATTTCACAAGTATTAATGAAAGTATTTAAGATAGATATTCTTAAGGCTATTATTGTTGTAGGTACTTTCGCTTTNGCATTGGCTTTTGCAGGTAATGATCTTGTAAACTTTATTGGTGTGCCAATTGCAGCNTGGCAATCTTATGATATTTATATTAGTTCTGGTGTTCCAGCTAATGAACTTATAATGTCTGGTTTAGCAGGTTCTGTTGAAACTCCAGAATTTCTTTTGATACTTGCAGGAGCAATCATGGTTATTACCTTGTGGTTTTCTAGTAAAGCACGTTCTGTTGTGGATACTGGAGTAAATTTATCTAGACAAGGTGAAGGTGTCGAGAAGTTTTCACCTAACTTTTTGTCAAGAACTATTGTAAGATATTCTGTATTGTTAGGAGCAGCTTTAGAAACAGTAATTCCTAAAAAAGTACAGGAAACTATAGATTCTAAATTTGAAAAAGTAGAAATACCTAAATCTAAAAAGTTAGAAGCACCAGCTTTTGATATGGTGAGAGCTTCTATAAATCTAGTAGTTGCAAGTATTCTAATTTCTATAGGAACAAATTTAAAATTACCACTATCTACAACCTACGTAACCTTTATGGTAGCAATGGGTACATCTTTGGCAGATAGAGCTTGGGATAGAGAAAGCGCTGTGTATAGGGTTGCAGGTGTTGTAAATGTTGTTGGCGGTTGGTTTGTAACTGCTATTGTTGCATTTATTGCAGCAGCTGTTTTTTCNAGCATACTTTATTTTGGAGGTTTAGTAGCATTAGTCTTATTAATTATTNTGGCAGTAGCTCTTATAGTAAGAAGTGCAATGGCTCACAAGAAAAAAGTAAGAGAAGAAAAGGCTGTTAAGCATTATAATTTAAGTGATATCATTACTATTAATGAAATNACTAATGATACTTCAAATAATATTTCTAGTGTTTTAAGTGGTATTAATAAAAGTTACTCAGGCGTTGTAACNAANTTAGGATATCATGACCTTAGTAAACTTAAAAAAGAAAACAAGAGAGTTGGTAAATTAGTAAAAGAGGTAGATGAGCTAAAAGGCAATATATTTTACTTTATAAAATCTTTAGATGATAATAATATAGGAGCAAGTCAATTCTATATTCATATTGCAGACCATTTACATGATATGGTTCATTCAACTAAAACCATTACTAACAATAGTTACAATCACGTAAATAATAATCATAAGAATCTTAAGTTTAATCAGATAAGAGAACTTAAGGGTATTGATAAGAAGATGCAGGTTCTTTTTGATGATATTACAAATACATTTGACTCTCACTCTTTTGAACGTATAAATGTTATTATAGATGACAAACAAGAGTTGTTAAACCATGTTTCAGATTTAATACAGAAACAAATTACTCGCATACGTACTTCAGAGACAAGTCCTAAGAATACAAAACTGTACTTTGGTATTCTTTTAGAAACTAAAGACCTTATAGTGTCTACTATGAATCTATTACANTTATTTCAAGAGTTTTATAATGATGCTAGGCGTACATTATAANCTTAAATAAGAACCCCCAAAAAAAAGCCTCTTGAAATTTCAAGAGGCTTTTTTTTGTTACTATCTATATTATTAGTTATCCATTAATTGCAACAACATGCTCTACTTTACCATTAAGCATATCTCTAAGCATAGTTTCGATTCCGTTTTTTAATGTCATTGTAGAAGAAGGGCAACCAGAACAAGCACCCTGTAAAATCACTTTTACAGATTTTGTTTCTTCATCATAGGAGTCAAACATAATGTTTCCACCGTCACTTGCTACTGCAGGTTTTATGTATTCATCTAAAATTTCGACAATAGCTTTAGAGGTATCATCTAAATGAGATAAATCCAGTTGAGGTTTTTCTGTTGCTCCACCATTTGTTTGTGGAGCTAATTTGTTTGCTCTATGCTCTGTAACAACTGGCTTTCCAGACATTATATGTTGCGAGATAAAATCTCTAAGCTCTGTTGTAATATCGCCCCATTCTGCCATATCATACTTTTGTATAGAAACATAATTTTCATCAATAAATATTTCTTTTACAAATGGGAAGTTAAAAAGAGCTTGTGCTAACGGAGCATTAGCGGTATCATCTATACTTTTAAACTCTTCAGATTGAACCACCAATTTTTTGTTTGCAACAAATTTTAAAACAGATGGGTTAGGAGTGCTTTCCGCATAAATNGTTACTGGAACACTTTTTTTCTGAGGTGTTTTATCTGTAATAACATCTTCGCCACTGTTAAGGTACTCTANTATTTGAGATTTCACTTCATCTTGCACATCACTCCATTCGGCAATATCATATTTCTGTATTGCTATAAAATTTTGAGCTATATATACCGTTTTTACAAACGGTAAATAAAATAGTTTTTGGGCAAGCGGAGAAGGCTTCGCTTCATCTATATTATGAAATTCAAAACTATCATGTCTTGATAAAAACTTATTAGTTTCNAACTTAAGTATTGATGGATTTGAGGTTGATTGTATATCAATTGAAAACGACATAGTTATTTTTTTTGCAAAATTACGGATTAAAATAAGCAAATCTGTAATGTGGTTCTTTTTTTACATTCAGTTATACTAACCTTTATCAGTGTATTACGTTAAAATTATTGGTAACTTTAGTTAATATTATGATCAATCTATATATTTACCCGAATTACCCATTATATCTATAGCTTTATGAAGCAAGTTTTACTCTTTCTATTTTTATTATTTTTANGTTTCACATCAAGTGTTCATTCCCAGTTTATAACAGTGGATGATAGTATGTCCGTTCAAGAATTGGTTGAAGATGTACTTATATCTGGATCTTGTGCAAATGTTTCAAACTTTAATTCAGGAACAGGTACAGTCTTTAACGGTATAGGGTATTTTGATGGTAACGGATCAGATTTTCCTTTTGCTGAAGGAATAGTTCTAAGTACAGGATCTGCAACAGCAGCCGTTGGNCCTAATGATACNGGTGGTTTTGGTAGTCAAAATACAGATGCTCCTGCAGATNNAGATTTAGATCTTGCNGTCCCAACAACAGATGCTAGGCAAGATAGAACATTCATTTCTTTTGATTTTGTTCCTTTTGTAAACGAGATATCATTCAACTTCGTGTTTGCATCAGAAGAATACGACGGAGGTTTTCAATGTACATATACAGATGCATTTGCATTCTTGTTAACAGATTCTGAAGGTAATGTACAGAATTTGGCAGTATTGCCAGGAGTGGCGCCTCCTAATAACATAGTATCTGTAACAAATGTTCATCCAGATGTCCCTGGAAGTTGTGGGCCACAAAACGAAGAGTTTTTTGGACAATATAATACTGGTGCAGCTGCNGCAACATCTCCTACNGAGTTTATAGGGCAAACAACTGTAATTAGTGCTACGGGAAATGTAAATCCTGGTGAAACTTATAGAATGAAGTTAGTAATTGCAGATGATAGAGATGGTGTTTATGATTCAGCAGTTTTTTTAGAAGGCGGAAGNTTTAATTTAGGAGCCAACTTGGGAGATGATATTACAATTGAAGCAGGTACGGCATCCTGTAATGATCAAACAGTAACACTTGATGTTTCTGAAAGCTCTGCTAATGCAATAAGTTTTGCTTGGTATCAAGATGGAGTTTTAATTCCAGATGAAACAGACCCTGTTTTAGTTGTTACNGAAGAAGGTGTATATACAGTCGAAGTAGAGTATAATGTTAATTGTGTTGCTACAGACGATGTTTTAATTGAATTCGCTCCACAACCAGTAGCTAACGCACCTCAAGATATACAACTTTGTGATGATGGAGTAACACCTGTGGTATTNAATCTTACTGAAAATGATGATGATGTTTTAGGAGGTCAAGATGCTACCATGTTTAATGTTTCATATCATGAGACGATGGAAAATGCAGAAATGGATATGGCGCCAATACCAAATCCAGATATGTATCCACCAACAGNGAATCCACAAACTATTTTTGTGAGAATTGAAGATGCAGCAACAGAAAGCTGTTTTGATACAGCTCAATTTGAAATTCAATCATTCTTTGTATCAATAGGAGAGTTAGATGATTTAATAGAATGTGATACTGATAATAATGGTACTGTTATTTTTGACTTGTCAGTTAATGATGATAATGCTTTAGATGGTCAAGACCCTAATGAATTTACAGTTTCATATCATAATACTCAAGCAGATGCAGATACAGGAGATAACCCTATAGGTCCAAATTATAATAGCACTGTCTCCACCGAAACTATATTTGTAAGAGTAGAAAATAATACTAATCAGACCTGTTACGAATCTGGAAGTTTTCAAATTCAATTTTTTCAACAGCCAATAATTGCATCACAACCTCAAGACTTAGAACTATGTGATGATGGTACTGGTAATGGTGATTTTAATCTTGAAAGTAATACACCTATTGTTTTAGGGAGTCAAGATCCTANCCAATTTACGGTAACATATCATGAAACGCAGGTAGATGCAGATATGGGAGAGAACNCTATAACAGATTCAAATACCTATTCAAATACAGAAAATCCACAAACAATCTTCGTAAGGATAGAAAATAACGATAACACAGACTGTTATGAAACANCAACATTTATACTTTCGTTTTTTCAAGTTACTATTGGTGTTTTAGAAGATTTATTTGNGTGTGATCAAGGAAGTGGAGGTACAGCACTTTTTAATCTTACAGAGAATGATGATAATGCTTTAGATAATCAAAANAGTTTAGATTATTCAATAACNTATCACGATNCACAAGNAGGNGCGGATACAAATGANNCNAGTATANCAGACCCGACCATGTATACTAATACTATCAATCCTCAAACCATATATGTNCGTATTGAAAGTGATGGAAGTACAGATTGTTATGAAACAGGGACATTCCAAATTGAAGCTACCCCAAGCGCACCTATCCAGGATCCAGAGCCTTTGGAGGTGTGTGACACGGACAACGACGGTTTCTCCGAGTTCGACCTTGACAGCACGAGCAACGGCATAGCCCTCGGCAACCCTGACCTTGTTGTGACGTTCCACCCAACCCAGAGCGANGCCATNANTGGTGTCAATGACCTTTCGAGTCCCTANGGCAATGTGATGGAGGACACCCAGACGGTTTATGTTCGCGTGGAGGANGACATCAACGGCTGCGTTCTTTTCACCGAGCTTGAGCTGATCGTTTATGACAGTCCTCTTCTCGAGACACCAGACCCGCTGGTGCTTTGTGATCTAGGCAGTGACGGCGAGGAGGTCTTCGACCTGACGCAGGCAGAGATGCAGATCCTTGACGGTCTTGACCCTGCACTCTACGACATCACCTACCACGAGACACTTATGCAGGCGATGGACAATATGGGAGCCATCGGCAACCCGACGGCATATACGAATCAGGGCAACCCNCAGACGATCTACGTCCGGGTGACGGACCCATCGAACATGGCCGACTGCAACAACATCGTAGAGCTTGAGCTCAGGGTACGTGACCTTCCGGCTGCGAACCAGCCTGAGGAGCTTGAGGTGTGTGATGACGAGACCGGCGTGGACACCGAGGATGAGGTCGCGACGTTCGACCTGACGACGATGGACANGGTGATCAACGGCGANGCCAATGTGGACATCTTCTATTACGAGACCACGGCGGACATCCCTGGCAACCCTATCGCAGACCCTGAGAGCTATGTTAACATAGCAAACCCTCAGACCCTGGAGGTGAGGGTCGAGGATGAGTTCGGGTGTGAGAACTTCACGACATTGACCCTTGTGGTAAACCCGAATCCGAGCATTGCCGATATGATCTTCGAGTATGAGCTCTGCGACATCGACAATGACGGCGTGGAGGAGTTCGACCTTGAGAGCCAGACGATGACGATACTGAACAACGAGCCTGATGTGAGCATCACCTACCACGAGACGATGGCCGAGGCGGAGATGGGCACCGATGCGATCGATACGACGCAGCCCTACCAGAACACGGAGGCCAACGTCGATGATATCTACATACGAGCGGAGAATGACATCACTGGCTGTACGACCATCCGCCAGCTTGACCTGATCGTGACGGCCTCACCTGAGATCGAGAGCCTGGATGACCTATTCCAGTGTGACGACGACGGGGACGGCGAGGCGATCTTCGACCTTACCCAGAACACCCCTAATGCGTTGGGCACGACCCAGCCGGATGTGACGGTGAGCTACCATGAGAGNGAGACAGAGGCTGAGGACGGCACGATGCCGATCTCGATGCCACAGATGTACGAGAACCAGACCAACCCTCAGACCATCTGGATACGCCTTGAGGGCGATGATACCCAGTGTGTGACGGTAGGCAGCTTCGAGATCACGGTTGAGGCCCTTCCCGTGGTGAATGCCCCTACGGCACTCAGAATCTGTAATGACGACTATGACGACCCTGCGATCACGACCTTCGACCTTACGGTGAAGGACGAGGAGATCACCGGTCAGAGCCCGGTACTGTCGAACATAGAGGTATACTACTACGAGAGCCAGGCAGACCTGGACAATGACAATCCTATAGCGGATCCTGCGATGTATGAGAATACGCAGAACAACCAGACGATCTTCGTTGAGGTTGTGGACACGGCCACGATGGGGCAATGCTCCGATACCACGACGATGACCCTTACGGTATTGCCGTTACCATCACCTAGCAGTACCAACGAGAACGGAGAGCTTGACCAGGAATCCTGTGATGACAGCGACGGAATTATCGACACCATGGCTGACTTCGACCTTACGGCAAGTGGGGATGTGATCGCGATGGGAGAGAACGTCGATTTGACATACCACCTGAGTGAGCAGGATGCCCTTGACAACATCAACGCCATCCCTGCAGCAGAGGAGACGGCATACAATACAGTGACGCGCACGATATGGGTACGCGTGGAGAACGGTAACCAGAACAATACCTGCTCTGTTCTTGTAAGCTTCGAGGTGGTGGTCAACGCCAATCCAGTACTTACGGACACGTCCTACACGGCAGCACTCTGCGAGCCTGAGGATACCACGCCGGGCGTTACGGCCTTCGATGCACAGGAGGTGACCAACAACCTTGTTCCAGACCTGTTGGCAACACCTATAGCAGACTTCACGGTGACCTATCACTTCACGCAGGCAGAGGCAGACATGGGTGTCAATGCGATCCCTGACGGCTTCCTGTTCAGCGAGGCNGTGAACAATCCTGTATATATCAGGGTNGTNGACAANACGACGATGACACAGTGCTACAACAGCGACAACCTCGCGGAGCTGACCATAACGGTGGACACGCAGCCGGAGTTCGTGATGGGAGATGTGGATGATATCTTCCTGTGTGCAGACAGCGCCATGGACCAGGACACCTCCACGATGTTCGACCTCACGGTTAGGGACGGGCAGATAGACGGATCGATGAATCCTGACACCGAGGTTGTGTACTATGCAAGCCAGGCGGACTATGATGCAGGTATCGAGATAGATGCTGCGGATGCNGTGATGTATACCAATACGGTAAATCCCCAGACGATCATCGCCGAGCTGTTCAACCCGGTGACGGGCTGCCGCAGTGACGGTACGGTGGAGTTCGACCTTGTGGTACAGTCGCTTCCGGTACTTCCGGCTGCGCTTCAGATGCCTCAGGGCGATATCGTGTGTACGGACGCTCAGGGCAATGTGCTCTCTCCGTTTGATATCGGTTATGACCTTGGTGCGACAGACGGACTTGAGTATACCTATGACTGGACGCCTGACAATATTGATGCAGATGGCGACGGCAACGAGGATGCGATCTATACGGTGACCAGCCTTACACAGGCCACCACCTACAGTGTGGTGATCACCAGGGTTAATGATCCGGTCTCGGGAATGCCTAGCTGTGAGAACGGTCTTGATGAGAACGGCAATCCTTATACGGTGACCTTCACGCCAAGCTCTGCGCCGTTCGCGGCCAATGCCAGTGTGACGGAGACCTCGTTCAACGAGGAGGCGGAGTATACGGTGACGGTGACACCNTTGGGTCAGGACGGGCAACCANTACCATTGGAGGATTACCTCTACAGGATAGATGACGGTCCGCTGCAGACCTCCAACGTGTTCACTGGTGTGGGTCCTGGNAGCCATNTAGGCTATGCNGTGGATGTGGAAGGCTGCGGCGAGGTCGGTGACCCATTCGGGATCATAGACTACCCGAGGTTCTTCACCCCTAATGGAGACGGCTACAACGACACTTGGAATATCATAGGGATAGATGGGCAACCTGCGGCTAAAATTTATATCTTTGACCGCTATGGGAAGCTGCTCAAGCAGTTGAGTCCAACGGGCAACGGATGGGACGGGACCTTCAACGGTCGTGTGCTTCCTAGCGACGACTACTGGTTCAGCGTCGAGTTCGTGGAGCCGGCTGACGGATCCATACAGGAGTTCAGAGCTAACTTTACATTGAAACGATAATAATATAAGTATATAGATACAAAAAAAAGGCTTCAATANTATTGAAGCCTTTTTTTTNGAGAAAAGATTGTTTTATAAGCCAAAACTTAGTGTTGCTGTAAAACTTGAATTCGTAGTGTCTATATTAGCCCTATTTGTTAAACCAATACTATAAAGTTGAGGAGATCTGTCTTGCTCATATATATCATAGGCTAAACCTAACTTTATATTTCCAAAATCATAACCAAAACCTGCTGAATACCCTTTTAGGTCACCTATTGTAGTTTCATCTTTATATGGACTTTCTTGGTAGCGAAAACCACCTCTCAAACTCCATTCTCTTATTCTATATTCTCCTCCAATATTTATGGAAGTTGCTCCTTGAAGTGTGTTTTTTATATTGTTGTTTAAATCTGCAAATGTATTGCTGCTATTAAACTGTGAGTCAAATTCAGTGTTAGAATAGTCTTTGTATGAGTAGTCTAAACTAATTAATCCTTGTTTGCCAAATAATATAGCGCCACTTAGAGTATATTTTCCTGGAGTTTTAAAATTATATTCAGGATAAATATTTATAACATTTGGATTTACAACAGCAGAACCTTCATCGTTACTAAAAGTATCTAAATATTGAGTTGTTTCTTCAGAAATGTTATACCAAGTCGGTGTTTCAAGACTTAANCCTAATCGAAACATAGNTGAAACTTTATAAATNCCTCCTACTTGGGCTGAAAAGCCNTTCCCAAATGTTCTCAANTTATTTTCAAAGAAAATTTCATTAATACCACTGCCAGAATTATTATTAGTTTCAAATAATACTGTTTGTCTTTCATAATCTATAAAATGTGTATTTAAATTTACACCTAGGTATAAGTCATCATTTATCTGTGCACCACCATTTATAGAGAATTTTCCATTTAAACCATTTGATCGGTAAGCGTAATCTTGTAAGAAATTGCCGTTTGTTAGATTAGATATATAGGNAGTATTATCTGGATCGTCCATCTCGGGATCAATAATAAAACCTTGAAATCCTAAAAAGGCTTGTTGTGCAGCATAGNCTTGTGTTTCGCCTAAAAATGAATATAAGCTAGATATGCTTTCGCCATCTTGTAATTGCAAGAGATCTAAAGGAATCCCTTGAGCATTTTCAAGAAAAAATTGATCAATAGAATTTTGAGTTTCTCCAAAGGCAAAATACTCATCATCTAGATTTTGAGTTAAATTATAATTTAANCCTAAAGTGAATTTTTTAAAGGCTGCATTTTCATCTCTGTTATTAAATACAAATACACCGCCAAGTTGATTTAATTTTCCAGATGTATCATCATTTATTGCTAAGCCATCTCCATAAAAACTATCATTAGATANAGTATAACCACTAATAGAAAGAGAAGCTGTACTATTAAGAAATACTGCAGAACTTGCTGGATTGTTCCCTATCGCAGATAAGTCTCCACCTAAAGCTCCAAAGGCTCCACTCATTGCTCTGTATCTTGCAGTTCCTGTAACATTTTCAGAGCTAAATAATACTGCGTCTGAGACGTCTTGAGCTTTCATAGAAATGGCGGTAATACATACCGCCATTGTAATAAATATCTTTTTCATAATAAATAAGTTTTTTAAATTTTATCTTCCACCACCTCTTCTTGAGNTTCCGCCAGAAGAACGTCTTACTCCAGATGAGCTACTACTTGAAGAACGTCTAATAGTTGAGCCAGACCCTGAGCTTCTTGTACTACCNGATGATCTTCTAATGGTNGAAGATGATCTTGTTGTTGATCTACTAGAAGGAGTAACTCTACGTTGTGGTGAAGTAGATCTAGTTCTTACATTGTTGCTAGAACTTGAACGCCTAACCCTTGTTGAGTTACTTCTAACTCTTGTGTTGGAAGAACTTCTGTTAGCATTAACATTGTTACTTCTGCTTATTCTGTTAGAGTTGCTTCTTGTGTAATTTCCGTTTTGATTAGTTCTGTTCACATAATTAGTGTATGCAGACCTTCTGCCATTAGAATAGGCGATTCCGTTGGTAGTATANTAATTATTTCCATAATAGTAAGGATAATTATTAAACCCANAATAAGGACTGTAAAACCCTGCATAATAAGGGCTAAATCCACCGTAGAAATATGGGTTGCCAAAGAAACCGTAACCAAAGCCTCTTCCGTAAAAACCTCCGTATCCATAAAAACCACCATATGCGTATGGGTTATAGAACCCAGAGTTATAGTAATTTATTGATACTGTAGAAGCGTTGTCTCCCCANGAACCGTAACCACCATTATATGTGGTGTCGTCGTAAATTTCATCTCCTTCATAATTTGAATTAGAAGAATAGGATTCAATATCTGTGAAAATTGCATTCTCTTCAGGAACNCTTTCATATTGATAAGATTTTTCAGCAAATAGGTTAGCATAGTAGTTGTCAGAACCTTGAGGAACTTCCTCATAATATTCTTCACCAGTACTTGTGCCATAAATTCCGTCGTTATTGCTACCAACGTATTCATAAGAACCACAAGAAACAAGTGTTATTGTCGCAACTAGCATAANTGCTAATTTATGTGTANATAATAAAGATGTAATAACTCGCATAACTTGATGGTATTAATTGTTGAACGTTATAAAAATAGTTAGTTTTGCGCTAAGCTATTTTTAACTAGTTAGTCACAAGATTTGTGCCAAAATTACAAAATGGGAAAGAACTTAACGTCTAGAAATGAGGATTATTCCAAATGGTATAACGAGTTAGTTGTACAGGCAGACTTGGCTGAAAACTCGGCTGTAAGAGGTTGTATGGTAATAAAACCATACGGTTATGCTATATGGGAAAAAATGCAGGCTCAATTAGATAAACGTTTTAAGGAAACGGGTCATCAAAATGCGTATTTCCCTCTATTTGTACCTAAAAGTTTATTTGAGGCAGAAGAGAAGAATGCAGAAGGTTTTGCAAAAGAGTGTGCTGTTGTTACCCACTACAGGCTAAAAACCGATGAGGATAACCCTGGAAAACTAATAGTAGATCCTGAAGCTAAACTAGAAGAAGAGTTGGTTGTAAGACCAACTTCAGAAGCAATAATCTGGAACACCTATAAAGGTTGGATCCAGTCCTATAGAGATCTTCCTTTATTAATTAATCAATGGGCAAATGTTGTTAGATGGGAAATGAGAACCCGTTTGTTTTTAAGGACAGCAGAATTTTTATGGCAAGAAGGTCATACGGCACACGCTACAAGAGAAGAGGCTCTTGCTGAAACAGAGCAAATGAATAATATTTATGCTGAATTTGTAGAAAATTTTATGGCTATACCAGTTATAAAGGGAGCAAAGACAGAAAGTGAAAGATTTGCGGGTGCAGTTGAAACCTATTGTATTGAAGCTTTAATGCAAGATGGAAAAGCTTTACAGGCTGGAACGTCACATTTTTTAGGGCAAAATTTTGCTGAAGCTTTTGATGTTAAATTTACCTCGAAAGAAGGGAAGCAAGAATACGTTTGGGCTACATCGTGGGGAGTTTCAACACGACTTATGGGGGCATTAATAATGACTCATTCAGATGATAAAGGGTTAGTATTACCTCCTAATTTAGCGCCAATTCAAGTTGTAATTGTGCCTATTTATAGAAATGATGAGCAGTTTAATGCTATTTCAGAAGAAGCTAAATTGTTAACTGAAGAATTAAGAGCTGTAGGTATTTCTGTGAAATTTGATGGTAGGGACACACATAAGCCGGGTTGGAAATTTGCTCAATACGAATTACAAGGAGTACCTTTAAGAATTGCAATAGGACCTAAGGATCTAGAAAATGGTACTGTCGAGCTTGCTCGAAGAGATACTTTAACGAAGGAGTTTGTAAAAAGAGAGGATGTAGTTGCTAAAGCAAAAGGGCTAATGACAGAAATTCAAGATACTCTGTTGAAAAAAGCACTAGATTTTAGGAATGATCATATTACCGAAGTTGATGATTTTAAAGAATTTAAAAAAGTATTAAAAAACAAAGGTGGCTTTATAAGTGCACATTGGGATGGTACAACAGAAACAGAAGATAGAATTAAAGAATACACAAAAGCAACAATACGTTGTATACCATTTGATGGTAAAAAAGAAGAAGGAATATGCGTGCTAACCGGCAAGCCATCTTCTCAACGTGTATTATTTGCAAAAGCATATTAAAAAAATTAAATCAATGTTTGTGACTTTAAAAAATAGTTGTATTTTTGCATCCGCTAATTAGCAAAACTGGTCCGTTCGTCTAGGGGTTAGGACGCATGGTTTTCATCCATGTAACAGGGGTTCGATTCCCCTACGGACTACTAAAGTTTTAAGAGTGTATAATATTATTCTTATATTCTTAAGACAATTAAATAATAATTACGGTCCGTTCGTCTAGGGGTTAGGACGCATGGTTTTCATCCATGTAACAGGGGTTCGATTCCCCTACGGACTACTATAAGTTAACAAACAGAAATTATGGCAAATCATAAGTCAGCGTTAAAAAGAATTCGTAACAGTGAGACTAAACGTCTTAGAAACCGTTACCAACACAAAACAACGCGTAATGCTATCAAGAAGTTGAAAGAGGCAGATAAGGAAGAGGCAACAAAATTACTTCCTTCTGTAAACTCTATGATTGATAAGTTGGCTAAAAATAATGTTATTCATAGTAACAAAGCTGGTCACTTAAAATCTCAGTTAGCAAAGCACGTAGCGGCTTTATAATACAAAGCTAACTCTTAACAATATTAAACTTCTCGATAACATCGAGAAGTTTTTTGTGTTATAAATTCAAATAAAAAAGCGCCTTCTATTTAAAGAAGGCGCTTTAGTTGTTTGTTATATTTAGCTTTTAGCCATTCATTGAAATTAAGAACTCTTCATTGTTCTTAGTTTGCTTAAATCTATCGTTTATAAATTCCATAGCTTCAACAGGGTTCATATCTGCTAAGTATTTTCGCATAATCCACATGCGTTGTATAGTCTTTTCATCTAAAAGCAGGTCGTCACGACGAGTGCTAGAAGAAGTAAGATCAATAGCAGGGAAAATTCTTCTATTAGCGATCTTTCTATCTAGTTGAAGTTCCATATTTCCTGTTCCTTTAAACTCTTCAAATATTACTTCGTCCATTTTAGAGCCTGTATCTGTAAGCGCCGTGGCGATAATAGATAAAGATCCGCCTCCTTCAATATTTCTTGCAGCACCAAAGAAACGTTTTGGTTTGTGTAGTGCATTAGCATCTACACCACCACTTAGTACTTTACCACTAGCAGGTTGTACTGTATTGTATGCTCTCGCTAAACGTGTAATAGAATCTAATAATATAACCACATCGTGGCCACATTCTACCAAGCGCTTAGCTTTTTCTAATACAATGTTTGCAACTCTTACGTGTTCATGTGCTTCTTTATCAAAAGTAGAGGCTACTACCTCTCCTTTTACATTGCGCTGCATGTCTGTAACCTCTTCAGGTCTTTCATCTATTAATAGGATGATCTGATAAACTTCTGGATGATTTGCTGCAATTGCATTTGCAACATCTTTTAAAAGCATTGTTTTACCAGTTTTAGGCTGGGAAACAATCATACCACGTTGTCCTTTACCAATAGGTGAGAATAAATCTATAATTCGGGTTGAAATTGTGCTCTGGCGTTCTGCAAGGTTAAATTTTTCTTGCGGAAATAATGGAGTTAAGTGTTCAAAAGAAACTCGATCTCTTACTACGCTAGGNTTTAANCCATTAATTTTATTAATTTTAATTANTGGAAAGTATTTCTCGCCCTCTTTTGGAGGTCTAACTTGTCCATGTACGGTATCTCCAGTTTTTAAACCAAAAAGTCTAACTTGAGATTGAGATACATATATATCATCTGGNGACGAAAGATAGTTATAGTCTGAAGATCTTAAGAAGCCATAGCCATCTTGCATCATGTCTAAAACACCTTCACTCTCTATAATCGCATCAAACTCATAGTCTGGTTCTTTATAGCGGTTTCTGGTGTCTCTGTTGCCTTTATTATTTTGCTTACTGTTGCGATTGTCATTCTTNGAGTTATTTCTATTATCACTTTTAGGATGACGGTTATCATTAGAAGACTTAGTATCGTTATTTGAGCGATTATCTGTCTTACTACTGTTAGAGTTTTGCTGTGCCTTAGGATTTGGTCTCTTGTTTGCAGGAGCTGGTTTAGTCTCTTTAGATTCTTTTGCTATAGGCTTTTGTTTTTTGTCTTCTTGACTAGNCGTTGCCCCTTTTNCAGGCTTGGGCCTAGNGTTTTTTTGATTAGCTCTTGGAGCCCTAGCTGGTTTAGTTTTTTGCTCTGCTTTAGTAGAAGAATCCTTTGTAGTAGCTTGCTTTGGTTTAGAGTCCGATGATTTCTTTGTGGTCTCAGAATTTGTCTTTTGAGAATCACTTTGTTTATCGTCACTTAAAACCTCTTTTACTTTGTGAGGGTTTGCTGCTTGGTAATCTAAGATTTGATATACTAAGTCTAATTTTTTTAAGCTTCTGTATTTAGGAACTTCAAGTGTTTTAGCCATTTCCTGTAATTCAGGTAATTTCTTGGCTTTTAATGCGTTAATGTCTAACATGTAATGTTTTAGAATTAATGGGGTGAAAATTGTCCAGAAGAAGGACGTTGTTTATGAAAGTGTTAAGTAACCTATATTGAAATGGTTACGAATGGTTAATGCAATTATACAACATTATTTATAAATTTTCTCCCAATTTTGTTAAATAAGCCTTATTTTTGACGCCAATAATTTGTTAAATGATACAACGAATACAGTCTGTTTATTTACTTTTAGTCATCATAATTAGTGGTGCATTACCTTTCTTTGTAACACTTTGGAAAGATGCAGAAGGTGCTGCAGTTGTAGCTTTAGATGAACCAATTGTATTTGGAATGTATATAGGATCATCTGCTTTAGCAATTATTGCTTTATTAGCATTTAAAAATAGAAAGCTTCAATTTGTATTGGGGCGTTTAAATATAATATTAAACTTTATTTTACTAGGATTATTTGTGTATTGGTCACTAAGGGTGCCTGGAGAGATGAATATCTCTGAGAAAGGCATTGGGATGCTCTTACCGATTATTTCTATCGTTTTTTTAGTGTTGGCGAATAAGGCCATAATGAGGGACGAGAATCTCGTAAAATCTGTTGATCGATTACGATAAACCTTACATCTTAGTATCTATTAGTGCGTAAGCCCGAAGTGAAGACTTCGGGCTTTTACGTTTTTTATATTTATCCATNAAAAAAACACCTAAGGTTTTAACCTTAGGTGTTAGTAATCAATTAAGANTTGCTGGTTGAGNATTATCGTTTTAAAATGATAAAATCTGATCGTCTGTTTACATCGTGTTCTTCATCGCTACATTTTACGCCATCTTTACATTCGTTTAAAAGGCGTTGCTCACCGTAACCTTGTGCACTTACAATACGTTCTTCTGCTATGCCTTGAGAGTATATATATTGTTGTGTGGCTTTTGCTCTTCGGTCTGATAAGCTATAGTTGTATTTCTTAGAACCTCTCGAGTCTGTATGAGACTCAATATTAATAACCATATCTGGATAAAAGTTCATAAGCTTAACGGCTTTGTCTAAGACAGCTGCAGCTTGTGGTGTGATATCAGCTTTATCAAAATCAAAGTAAATAGTTTCTAAATCTATTTTTTCTTGTTTTGTAGTTTCATCTACTACTATCATATCTTTAGCTCGCTCAAGCTCAAAATCTATAGATTCATTTTCCTCACCATCTACATCACCTGTTTCTCCAATTTTCTCTTGTTCAAAATAATCTTCCTTTTCTGCAAGTATGGTAACTTTGGTAAGGCAAGGTAATTTAATTTCATAATTTCCATCTGCATCAGTCTTTAATATAGAAATAGTTTCATTTAAGCTGTCTTTAACTGTAACAGTTACCTCTGCAAGATTTTCTTTAGTTCTTAAGTCTTTTATGTTTCCAAACAAGATTTGATCACAAGGAATTGGTTCTTTAGTGAAATAATAAATATCATCATCACCAACACCTTGTGTTCTGTTAGACGCAAGGTAACCAGTCATTCCATCTGTATTAAACACCATAGAAAAATCATCATAAGATGTGTTTACAGTTTTTCCTAAATTTTGAAGANTAGTAAAATCTTCAGTATCTCTATTAAATTCAATTTGAAAAACATCCAACCCTCCAAAACCTACATGGCCATTAGAAGCAAAGTATAATACACCGTCTTTCATATGTGGAAAGAAATCATTTCCTGAAGTATTAATTTCAGGGCCTGCATTTTTAGGTGTGGTTAGTTTACCACTTGGAGTGATTTTACAGTAATAAATGTCTGAACCGCCATAGCCTTGTTCCATATCTGATGCGAAGAAGAAATACTTGCCGTCATCACTAATAGATGGATGCCCTACTGAATACGAATCACTATTAAAGTTTANTTCTTCCCTGTTTTTTATGACTCCATTTTTTAGTTCGCCACTATAAAGTTTAAAGTTATTTTCTCTCTCACTATCTAACACTAATTTATTTTTATTGATGTTACTTGAAGCAAAGAAAACAATATTGGTGTCTGGCATAATAGCTAGTGTTGCATCATGATAGTCGCTTTTGCTTGATTTTGAGAATGGTTTAGCATCTATCAAGTCTCCATCTTCACCTTTAGTAGCTATATAAAGGCTTAAATAAGGCTGTTCATTCCAAGAATATAATTCTTTAGAGTTTCCGGTACGTGATGAAGAAAACACAATACTATCTCCAAANATTACNGGAGCAAAGTCTGAATATTTTGAATTGGCAGATATATTCATCAACCTATATTCTGAATCTTCTTCGGAATTTAATAANTCTAAAAAAGCATCATATTGTTTTTTGTAAGTATTTAAAGNTTCATCATCATTAGATTCTTTTAGGGCTTTGAGCGCTACTTTATGTGCAAACTCATAATCTTCCTCGCTTCTTAATGTCCTNACGTATCTAGAAATGTAAGGCTCTTTAATATCTGGCTTTCTATTAAAAGCTCTTTGATAGTATTGCTTTGCTTTTGAAGTGTTGTAAATGAAATAATTTGCATCTCCAGCATTTAAAAGTGTTTGTATTTCTACTTCACCTTCATATTCGGCTAGAAACTCTTTATAAGCCTCTGCAGCCTTTGTGTACGCCTGAGTCTTAAATAACTTGTCTGCATTCTTTAAACTAGATTGAGACATGCTGGGTAGCGAGAGAAACAAACCTATAAGTAATGTAATATATATTTTCATGTTGTCAGGGTTTTAAAAGAAACGAGGAGATTCGATTATTTCTATTTTTGGAGGTGCAGTATATCTTAATATAAGTTCGTGTGTACCATCATTATAGTTTGATAATTCTGTTGTAGATGCGTCATAAGAGTATCCCGCAAAAAATCCTTTTAAAACTTCAAAACCAACAACGCCACTAAATGAATCTTCAAACCTGTACGAAGCTCCTAATGTAAGCCTGTCATACAATAANAANTTTGCAGAAACATCTACCACTAAAGGTGTGCCGTCTAAATATTTAGCTAAAAATGCTGGTTTAAANTTTAAATCTTGGCTAAAGTCGAANACATAACCACCAATAAGAAAATATTGTATTTCTTCCTCAGCAACTGCTTCGTCGTTATCGTCATAAAAATCATCAGACAAGAAATCTGGAATAGACAAGCCTAAATACCAGTTGTTAGAGTGTAGGTATAAACCACCTCCAAGATTCACACTTGCACGGTTGTCTATATTGTTATTTAATTGATCATTTGGGTTTACAAAATCACCTTCTGTAAAATCGACATTAAAAATCCTGACACCTGTTTTTAANCCAAAAGCTAATTTTGCTGTAGGATTAACTTGTACGGTATATGAGAAATTAGCATCTGCAAAAAATTGCTTGGCAGGTCCTAATTTATCATTTGTAAGGTTNAGGCCTACACCCACTTTTTCATTTCTTAAAGGTGANTGTATTCCTAAATTTTGAGTAACTGGAGCACCATCTATTCCACGCCATTGATCTCTATAGGTTCCTACAATATCTAATGTTTGTAAAGAACCTGCATAGGCTGGATTAATACTCATTGTGTTATACATATATTGTGTAAACTGAGGTGTTTGTTGAGCAGATGTTGTGTTGGTAAAACCAAACAAGATTGCGAGCAAAACAATACAGCCCACAGAAGCTTTTGTATTAAAAGACTTGAATTGACTACGATTTTTCATAGAATTGGAGTTGATTATTAACGATTAAGAGGTGTTTTATTACTTGATTAGGTAAACCCATCCAGACATACGGTTATCTTCCTGGTCATTCATTTTTATAACGTAATAATAGGTTCCTGCTGGGAGTAGTTCACCATTACTAGATACACTACTTACATTTGCTGTGCCGTCCCAATCATTTCTGTAACCTACTTTTTTGTAAACTAAACTTCCGTATCTATTAAATATNTGGATTTCATTATTTGGAAATCTTTCAATACAAGANATTGTAAAGTTTTCATTCATACCATCTCCNTTTGGAGAAAACTGGCTATAAACAAATANACATAATGGATCTACACTGGCTTCTGCAGAGTTGTTTGATGGGTTAGTGTCTTCTGGTGTNGAAGATTCAATAGTTGCAATATTTAAATAATCTCCGTCACCTAAAACTTCTGCTGTAATTGTAAGGCTTGCAGTTTGGTTTGTCATAAGAGTAGGAATAAACCATTCTCCAATTGCAGATGTGTAAGTTCCTACTGTTGCATTAGAAGATATAAGCTCATAACCAGAAGGAAGTACCTCATCAATTGTAATATCAAAGAAATCATTTGGTCCAGAATGAGTAACGTTTATTACAAACGTAACTTCACTACCAATAGTTGGAGAAGTTTCATCTACAGTTTTTGTAATTGCTAAATCTCCACATACAGAAACTATCTCGTTAATTGTAACTGGTCCTCCAGAACTACAAGCATTTGNAGCATCATAAGACACACTTACAGTAGTGTTATCTTGAGTGTCCCAAAGTATTTCGATAGTATTATCNTCTANACCACCGCCGGCAACAACCATTCCTCCAGTAAAGTCCCACATATAATTTGTGTTTCCTGGCTCAGTTGTATAGGTAATTACAGTATTAAGGCAAACGTCNCCTGAAGCACTNGATGTAATTGTAGCAGAATCTGAACTAAANATTGATACATTAACTTCTAANCTTGTAGAGCTTTCACAACCATCTACTGTTTGGCTAGCATAGTAAGTAAAACCATCTGTAAGCGCATCTGTTAAATTATAAGCTGTTCCGCCTGTTGGCATATCATACCAAGTAATGTTAGTTTCGTTTATTTCTATATCTGCTATAGTAGGATTGTTAACCTCACAAAACTCTTGGTTGGCATTAACTGTAGTTGGTGGCGGTGTATTAGTTATATTAGTAGTTACCGCTAATCGTGTTACACTTTCGCAGCCATTTAAAGTTTGCGATGCATAATAAACTTGCCCATCAACTAAGGCATCTGAGTCATTTAATGGNGTNGTGCCTGCAGCCGAGTTGTACCAAGTAATATTTAATTCGTTTACTTGTATGTCTCCAACTGTAGGGTTGTTTGCTGCACAGAATGTTTGAGTATCATTAGCAGTAGTTGGTGGTGGTGTGTTAAATATTGTAACACCAATAGCTAATCTGGTGTTGCTTTCACAACCATTAATGTTTTGAGCACCATAATAAGTTTGACCAGATATAAGAGGCTCACTAGGACTTAAAATAGTTCCTCCTGAAGACATATCATACCAAATAACATCANTTTCATTTACTTGTAAATCTGCAATAGTTGGGTTGTCTTGTATNCAAAACTCTTGCATATTNTTTAAAGTAGTTGGTGGAGCTGTGTTTCGAATAATAACTGTTACTGCTAATCGAGACACACTTTCACAGCCGTTTAAGGTTTGTGAACCATAGTAAACTTGACCATTAATTAATGATGCTGTATTACTAAACGCTGTNCCGTTTGTTGGNGCATCATACCATATAACGTTACTTTCGTTTACTTGTAAATCTGCAACTGTTGGGTTATTTGAAATACAAAATTCTTGTGTACTGTTAGTAGTAGTTGGTGGTGGTGTATTAAATATTGAAACACTTACNGCAAGACGATCTTCACTTTCACAACCATTTAGTGTTTGTGTGGCATAATAAATAGTGTTATCATCAAGAGTATCTGTACTATTAAATGCTGTNCCACCAGTTGGCATATCATACCATATTACAGCTGTACCTATTACTTGTAAGTCTGCAATTGTCGGATTGTCTTGTATACAAAAGTCTTGTGTAGAGTCTACCGTTGTAGGAGCTTGTGTATCATTAATAGTAACAGTAACAGCAAGCCTTGTTACGCTCTCGCAGTCATTTTCTATTATTGANCCATAATATGTTTGACCATTAATTAAACTAGCAGTATTACTAAATGCGTTTCCGCCTGTCGCCATATCATACCAAGTCACATTAGNTTCATTAACCTGTATATCTCCAACCGTTGGACTGTCTTGAGTACAGAAATCTTGTGTACTATCTGTTGTAGTTGGTGGTGGTGTGCTGTAAATAGTTGCNGTAACTTCTAGACGTGTTGCGCTTTCGCAATTATTACTTAGTTGTGATGCAAAATATGTTTGTCCATCAACCAATGCATCTGTAGCATTATAGGCTGTTCCGCCAGTAGCCATATCATACCAAGTAATATTTGGCTCGTTTACTTGTAGGTCTGCAATCGTTGGATTGTCTTGACTGCAAAACTCTTGAATTGCTTCATTAGTTGTAGGTGNTTGAGTTTCAAAGATTGAAACTGAAACTTCTAACCTTGAAGCACTTTCGCAATTATCTGCTACTANTGAAGCGTAATAAGATTGNCCANCTACTAANNCNTCTGTAGGATCGTATGCTGTTCCTCCAGTTGCCATGTCAAACCANGTTACATTAGATTCATTTACCTGTAGATCTGCAATCGTGGCATTATCTTGAATACAGAATTCTTGATCGGTATTATCTGTAGTTGGCGTAGGAGTTTCGATAACTTCAACTTGTACAGCTAACCTAGATGTGCTATCACAATTATTTATAGTTTGTGAAGCATAGTAAGTTACACCATCAACTANAGGCTCATCNACAGGCAATGCTGTACCTCCAGTTTCCATATCATACCAAACGATTCCAGGCTCGTTAACATCTATGTCTGATACCGTTGGGTTATCTTGAATACAGAACTCTTGAGCAATATCATCTGTAGTTGGTGGTGGCGTAGTATTTATTGTAGCCACAACTTCTAACCTTGTCGCACTTTCGCAATTATCTGCTAAGATAGAGGCGAAATAAGATTGCCCATTAACCAACTCGTCTGTTGGATCATAAGCTGTACCACCAGTAGCCATATCGTACCAAGTTACGTCTGCTTCGTTAACCATAAGATCTGCTATAGTAGGAACGTCTTGAGAACAGAATTCTTGTTCAGTGTTATCTGTGGTAGGANTAGGANTTTCAAAAATTGTAACAACTACTGCTAATCTTGATGCACTCTCGCAATTATTTAAAGTTTGAGATGCGTAATACGTTTGTCCATTAGTCAATGCATCTGTTGAATCATACGCTGTTCCTCCAGTTGCCATGTCATACCAAATAACACCAGTTTCATTAACCTGAATATCTGCAATAGTAGGGTTGTCCTGAATACAGAATTCTTGATTAGGTTCTGTAGTTGTTGGTGGTGGCGTGTTAGCTATTGTTACAATAACTTCTAATCGTGTAGTACTGTCACAACCATCAACAGTTAATGCTCCAAAATAAGACTGTCCATCTANTAAAGCATCTGTAGNATTAAATGCCGTGCCTCCNGTTGCCATATCATACCAAGTTACACCAGTCTCATTAACCTGTAAATCTGCTACNGTAGGGTTNTCTTGAATACAAAATTCTTGATTAGGNTCTGTAGTTGTTGGTGTAGCAGTATCGTTTACTGTAACAGTNACATCTGCTCTTAGAGTACTTTCACAACCATCAATTGTTTGAGAAGCATAGTAAACTTCACCATCTATTAATGGGTCTGTTGTGCTGTATGCTGTTCCGCCAACAGGAGCATCATACCAAATNATGTTTTGACCAGAATTTACTTCTAGNTCTGCAACGGTAGGATCATCTAACAAACAGAAGGTTTGCTCNGCATCTGCATCTGGTATAGAAGTATCTATAATAGATACACCATATAAATCTAGGCTTTGAGCTACAGTAACTACTTCTANGCTNGTAAGGCTTACGGTAACTGTATCAAAGGTTAAGTTTGGAGCAAATGTAACATCAACAATTTCACCATCACTTAAAAGACCTAAAAGGTCTACATCTAAACCGCTTGAAAGAGTTGTAGAGAATACTTCTGTGCCATCATCTAATGCGCTAATAACAACATTGTTTACAAGGCCTACAGTTAAAAGAGAAGGATCTGTTTTTAACCTTACTGAGATTTCACTTTGTGGTGAATAATNTTTAGAAAAATATATGTTTTGTTGAATACCTGCACCTACAGATACCACACCTAAGCTTAACTGAGAAAAATTACTGTCATTTTCATCTATAGCAAACTGAGGATTAGTAACACCAGAGTTTTGTAGTTCTAATAAGTCTAAGCCAATNCCACTATCATCAAAATCTGTAANTAAGTTATTTGTAGCACAAGGTGTAGTAGAAGAATAATAGAATGCATGATGAACATTCATTGTATTTGTTTCACCTAATAATAGTGCATTTGTAACGTCCTCTATATAAACCCTATCATAATCTGAATCTGGTGTAATAGCAATGTAGAAAAANCCGAANTCATCTACAACGACTCTAAACCTNTCTGTTGATAAGTCTGAAGAGCTTTCAGAAAGTACAGTTGTAGTATTATTTCTGGCTTCAACATTAAAGAAATGATCACCTANNGCAATAGTTCCTACAATATCTGCAAGCANATCTCCCAAACTACCACCAAGTAAGGAGTTTAATACATCGTCATCAAAATCTATTCTNATATATGAGGTTGTATTAGCNGGNACAACTTCNGGATACTGCAACTCAATGTCACCAGTATAANTTCCAATGCCTACAGCTATACCACCANAAGATTCAAGTACGGCGAAGTTGCCATTGTCTCCTACGGCACTTCCAGAGTTTGTTGCATTATTTTCATTACTAACGGTGTCTGCNAAAACCCTATTGTCAACTTCGCCAGGCAACAATTCACCTGCGATTGATATACCATAAATNTTTATAGATTGAGTAGCACCAACTGGTTGTAATGAAGACANGCTTATTGATACAGCATCAAAATTAATATTTGGAGCAAATGGTACTGTTACAATTTCACCATTTTCAAAAAGTCCAAGTAAATCTATATTTAATACATCTCCTAATGTCGTGGAGAACACTTCTGCGCCATCATTTAATGCTGTTATTACAACATTGTTTTGAATGCCAACAGCTACCAGTGCAGGTTCAGATTTAAGTGTTATTGAAAACTCATCTGTATTTGAATATTCTCTTGCAAAATATATGTTTTGTTGTATNCCAGCNCCNAAAGACACTGTACCTAAGCTNATTTCAGAAAAACTGCTATTATTATTATCTATAGCAAATTGAGGGTTTACCACACCAGAATCTGCTANATCGGCAACATCTAATCCTAANCCNCTTTCNTCGAAATCTGAATANAGTGGTGTTACGTTATTGCCAAGTTCATTATAGAANAATGCGTGGTGNACATTCATNCTATTTTCTTGTCCTAATAATAAGGTACTTGTTGCATCTTCAATATAAACTCTNTTGTAATCTGCATCTGGAGTAATNGCAATGTAAAAATATCCATTNCGGTCTACAACGACTCTAAATCTATCTGTCGCACCTGTAGCNGANCTTNCACTAAGTACTGTGGTNGCATTGTCTCGTGCTTCAACATTAAAGAAATGATCACCTAAAGCAATAGTCCCTACAGTGTCTGCAAGTAAATCTCCCAACGCTCCACCTAATAATACATTTAGGAGGTCATTATCAAAATCTATTCTTACAAAGGTTGTTGTATTAGCGGGAATGGTGCTTGAAAATTCTAATTCAATTTCACCTGTATATGCACCGCCACCAGCTAGTAGGCCGCCACTTGAGTTTAATGTTGCAAAAGAGCCGTTTTCGGCTATGGCGTTATTAGAGTTTAATACATTNTTNTGTGAAACAACANCGTCTGCATAAACTTGTGTTTGTGCATTTAAGTTTTGAAACATATTTAGAAACATAAATATGAATGCGAAANTTAGTAGTGCNGAAAATTTTTTACATGAATAGAGTAGAGGTGTTTTCATAGCAAAAGAGGGATTTATTTGTGTTTAAACAATACTAAATATAAGTACCAGTTATANCGTAAAGTTAATTGGATAATAAATCACAATATGTTAAGCTATTCTTTATTTAAGTGAACATTTGTCTTAAATAAAACAAAATTTTAATAAATTTCGTAACTCAATAAGCTCATATGTCCCAAATAAAGATTAAGTGACGAACGGTGTGATGAATATGTTAATGAAGTCTTAAAATGCAATTTAGATGTTTTCTTCATTTAATTTCATTGCGTTTGACTAAAAATTATTAGTAAGAAAAAGATTACAAACGCCAAATTAATTTTAATTTTAAATTTAGAGTAAACAATGATAGAGCCTTGATAAATATTTATTTATAAAAAAAAGACCTTATAAAAATAAGGTCTTAGTTGTCTCTTTATGATTTTATGTTAATGTTAATTTTTCAGAACAATTAATTTTAACATTTGTTTAATGTTTATAGTGTTCTAAATTCTAACTTTAGAATTGTTCACATAGAAAATTGCATTTACGAGAAGAAGTTTACCGTTTTCCCAAAAGCTTCTAAACATAGGATTGTCTACCATATAAATTATACTTCCCTTACCTAATCTTTCTTCTCCAAAGACCATAGTGTTATCTTGGTTTTTTAAAGCATTTTTTCCTGCAAATCCTGAAATGTTTTGAGCAATACCATTTATGTACCCTACATTATAACCACTATCAAGAAATTGGTAAGCATCTGCGCTTAGCTTTAAACTATTGTATGTGTTTTTGTATCCAAAAGCTAGTGGATGACTAGTGTCTAAAGTTGTTTTAAAAATACTGCCAATAATAAAATCATTAGTGCTTTGGCGTTCTCTCATATTATAAGGTAATAGCTCATTATTAGTGTCTTCTTGTTCTTGAGTTTTTTGTTTCAAGCTAAAACTGTCATTGTCACTAAATATTTGTAAAGCGTTTGCAAGTGCAATTATTTTTCCGCCATTTTTCACAAATTCCTTTAATGTACCTAATTTAGATTCATCGAAATAACTTCCGTAATATCCATCTGGGATTATAAGTACATCATAATCTCCTAAATGTATTCCAGAAAAGTTATTTGTGTTAATGCTGGTTATGGGATAGTGTAATTGAGTTTCAAAAAAGTGCCAAAGTTCACCATAACTTAGTGACGAGGTATAATCTCCAGTTAGTACTGCAATCTTCTGTTTGTTTATTCTTTTAATATCTGGAGAGCCAAAATCTGGACCATTATTAGCAAAACTGCTAGTTACAGTATTAAGCTGTCTTTGCTGTGTGTTTGCAATTGTTGTAACTAAAGTGTCAAAATTTTCTAAGGATGTATTATCGCTTCGTGTTATAATTAAACTGCCCTTCTCAAAATCTGTATTAGCATTAGTAAAAGCTTTTTCTGAAAATCTCACATTTATTCCTGCCTTAAGTAATTCAGATAAAAAACGGGCATCTTTCATGCTGTCCCATTTAGAAATATATCCTGCAGATGAAGTCATAGGATTATTACTTATATCAGAACGTTGTCGAGATGTATTTCCTGAAACAGATTTTGTGGTAGCAACAGCATCTAAACCATAAGCGTAAGGTATACTCCAAGCTGTAATATCATAAGTAAGAGAGTCTGCTATTTTAGTTTGTGGCTCAAATAGCGTTGTAACCATTTTACCTTTTGGTTGATTGGCGCTTATAATTAATGAACCAGTTGTCATCTTCATACTTCCATTTTTCTGAGTATTGTAGTTATAACCAGAAACATTTCCAGAATTACCATAATTGTACGCTATCTCATGTTTGTCTAACAAGTTAGTAACAGCATCAATTTTATCCTGAGAACCATTTAAAACATAAGATGCATTGTTAGTTGCATTGTTAAAGAATGCATTAAACTCGGCATTTAATTCAGCGGCGTTATTAGAAGCTACTTCAATTGTAGATAAACCAGTTGTGGTATGGTGTGCAACTCTATCTTTTAGTGTTAAAACATTGCCTTCATCTGTATTAATACCAAGACCAGCACGACCGTGACCAGCTTGCTCATATGTCATTCCTATAGCTCCCATAAATGTTGGGTAGGTGTCACCATAACTTGGGTATAATAAATCAAAACGTTCTTTTGTAAAAAATAACCACCCATTTTCATCAAAATATTTTACGTGATTTTTACCTATTTTGGTCTGAAAATCTCTTTGAAAATCTGTGATCTCTTCATGAAAAGGCTCTGCAGCTGGTGCAAAATAATATGGGTCGTTAATGCCTTGCTCATGAAAATCAACATGTACGTGAGGTAGCCATTGGTTATAAACTTTTAAACGTTCTTGTGTTTCAATTTGAGTAGCCCAAGCCCAATCTCTATTCAAATCGAATAAATAATGGTTAGGTCTTCCGCCAGGCCAAGGTTCATGGTGTTCTGTAGCATCTTGCGCAATGTTGTAAGGTGTTGCTTTTACCTGGTTGTACCAATTGGCATAACGGTCTCTACCATCAGGATTTACACAAGGATCTATAATAACAATTGTATTTTCAAGCCAATCTTGTTTTTCAGTAATAAGTTTGTAGAGTGTGGCCATAGCAGCTTCTGTAGACGATGCTTCATTACCATGTACATTATAACTTAACCAAACAATAGCTTTGTCTGTAGTGCTGTCTCCAGAAAGTATACCTGTGTTTTTTAAATGGTTTGTCCTAATAGCTTCAATATTGCTAAGGTTGTTTTCTGATGTCACAATTGCATAGGTTAAAGGTCTGCGCTCATTGGTTTTTCCATAGGTAGAGAAGGAAACCATCGGTGAAAACTGAGCGACATGTTCAAAATAGTCAACCACGTCTGCGTGCCGTGTAAACTGTTGTCCAATTTCATAGCCTAAAAAAGCTTCGGGCGATTTTAATTGCGCCGAAATAGTGATTGAACATAAAAAAGCGAAAAGAAGTGTAAGTTGTTTCATTATATAAGAACAAATATTAAAAGTTTAAAGATACACAGCTTAGCATTATCTAGGCTGTTTCCTTCTAAAAATCGCTAACTTTACACAGAATAAATTCCTTATATGCCTATTGATTGTATACCATTTGAAGATACTGGCTATTTTTCAAATCTCGTTTGTGACTACTTGAAACAAGAGGAAAAACTAGCTTCGTTTTATAGAAGTTTTCCTAGTGATGCTGCATTCTTAACTCATGCAAAAGAACGTAACAAACAATTTCCCAAGACACATAGGCGTATTTTGGTAGAAGTACTTAAGGAACAATACCAAAATATTGAAACATCTTCTGCAACACAACAAGCCATACAATTGTTGGCCGAAGATACTACTGTAACCATAACAACTGGTCATCAACTCAACTTGTTTTCTGGGCCTTTGTATTTTTTATATAAGATTATATCTACTATAAACCTTTCTGAAAAGCTTTCAGAAAATTATAAGGATATAAATGTTGTTCCTGTATTTTGGATGGCAACAGAAGATCATGATTTTGAAGAAATTAATCACTTTACATTACATGGTAAAAAGTTTAAGTGGAGTCCAGAACGTTATTCAGATAATGCAGATGGAGCTGTCGGAAGATTTACTACTGAAGGCTTAGAAGATGTTTTAAAACTTCTTAAAGCAGAATTAGGTGTAGGTCATCAAGCAGAATATCTTGTAAAATTATTTGAAGACGCCTACTTAAACCACAATACACTAGCTGAAGCTACGAGGTACTTAACTAACGAGCTGTTTGCTAAGTACGGGTTGGTAATTTTAGATGCAGATCATCCTAAGTTAAAGCAATTGTTTGTGCCTACAGTTTTAGATGAGTTACAGCATCAAACATCTTATAAAGCTGTAGCTAACACATCTAATCAATTAGAAAGTGCAAACTATCCAGTTCAGGTCTCTGCTAGAGAAATAAATTTATTTTATTTAACCGAAACTTCTAGAGAGCGTATCGTAAATGTAGATGGTACGTTTGGTGTTGTTGATAGTGATAAGATTTGGAATACAGAACAAGAGCTTTTTGAAGAAGTATCGGAGCATCCAGAAAGATTTAGCCCAAATGTTATAATGCGACCGCTATATCAAGAAACTATTTTGCCAAACATTTGTTATATAGGTGGTGGCGGAGAGTTAGCTTATTGGTTTGAGCTTAAAACCTATTTTGATAAAGTTGAAGTTCCTTTTCCTATTTTGCTATTAAGAAATTCTGTGTTGCTACGAACAGATAAACAATACGAGAAACAGCAAAAGCTTAGAGTGAGTAATGAAGATCTGTTCTTAAAACAGCACGAACTTATAAATAGAAAAGTTAGGCAGATTTCTAATATAAATATAGATTTCTCTACGCAGAAAGCACACCTTAAAGACCAGTTTGAAGCTATGTATGCTTTAGCTGAAAAAACTGATGCTACATTTTTAGGAGCTGTAAAAGCACAAGAAGTAAAACAATTAAAAGGCTTAGATCATTTAGAGCAGCGACTGTTAAAAGCTCAGCGTTTAAAGTTAAAAGATGAGGTGAGTAGGTTGGTAGCACTTCAAAATGAGCTCTTCCCTTTAAAAAGCCTTCAAGAACGCACAATAAATTTCTCAGAGTTTTACTTAGAGTATGGAGACCAATTAATTAATGAATTAAAAGAAAATTTAGATCCTCTTAGTCATGAGTTTTCAATCTTAACGCTTTAAGTTTACCTTATATAAATACGTTTGCTCTGGTGTTTCGTAGGCAGTATAAAATTCATTTAAGGTTACAAGCCAATCTGGCCAACTTTGGGTGAGCTTTGTAAACTCTAACGTTGTGTTTTCTGAAAGACAGGTAGTGTCTAATTTATCTTTAAAGGCAAATGTCACTAAATTAATATTGTTAGGATTAATGTCTTTTAAAGTAATGTCACAAGGAGTTATTATTGTCTTGGTAGTCAAATTTTCAACTTTATAAAAATTTAGAGGTACCCCAAAAGGAGCGTAAGGTGCAGCAAATTGTGTTTGGTACAGCGTTATAGCATCATCTTTAAAATTATCATAAATATACTTTCCTGTGTGAATAGATCTTGCTCCTGCAGTTTTGCTAACCAACGCAACTAAGCCAATACTGTTGGCTAAAGTTATACATATTATGGAAATAATAGCTAGTGTAGGTATTGCAAATTTATTTGGAAATATATCTCTAGTCGATTTAAAGACATATTGTATAAATAAGAATACAACAGGAGTCACTATAAATGCTAATGGAAACAAAAATCTAACTTCTTTATGTGGTATAAGACAATGCACCACAAACATTGGAAGAAAAATAAATAGAAAAATAGATTTTCTTCGTTCTAGAAGCAAGTATAAAAAAGATAAGCCTATTAAAATACCAATAGGTAAGAAGGTGTATTTAATAATTGCATACGGATACCAAAGAAATGGCTTGGTGCCAAATGTAGAAGCACCATCTTCAATAATATTAAAGTTGAAATAATTCCAGGCGGTTATAATCCATTTATCATAAAACCAAGTGTCTATCAAGATTCCAATTAGAGCTATTATTAAAATAGCAGAAGACATTTGTAAAAACCCTTTTAAGTTTAAACGCTTATTGTAAAGTAGCCAAGCTATTAACCCAATACTTATAAATGCAGATTGGTACCTAAATAGAAAGGCGGTTCCTAAAAGCAAACCGATAGCAAATATTTGTCGAGGATTAGGTAATTTAGAGTTGATTAGCGTTGTAGTTGCAAAAATTATGAAGATGGCAGACCAAGCTTCAGAAGAAAACCGTGTAAATACCAGCGGCATAAACCAGATAAAATATGAGCTTATGATATAAACGTTCCGTAAACGCTCTTCAATTAAAAATAAGGTGGCATTAATAAAAAGCCTAATTGCCAAGAGTCCAATTATTGCAGTAAGTAATCGTAGTAAAAACGCTTTAATATATGGGTTGCTTGTAAATACTTCCTGAAATTCTAAAATGAGATATGCAATTGTAGGCTGTAAGGTAGGTCTTATGCCTTCGCGATATTCAAAAGAGAGATCGTTTGGGGTGTTGGCGCCTGTTTTTATTCCAGCAAATTCAATAATTTGAAAATGTTCATCTGCATGATAATAGCCGCTTGCAAACCAGGCAACTGCTGCATAGAATATAAGGGCAAAAACAATACAAATCTTATGAAATGAAGTAGGTTTCAGGGTAATTTAGATCTTAATTAAATTAATTTAGGGGAATTCAAATGTAAGAATTTATATTACAAATAAATCTAGTTATGTAAGCGCTAATCTGCATTTCCTAAACTTAAAGTTTCACAGTGTAGATTTTAAAAATTATCACTTCAAAAATTGTTTATTAAAATTTGAAAAAGAATCAATAGTAACTCAAAAAATCTGTTTAGAAAATCTTTTCTGAAAAATTTAATTTGGGTTACTTTTGCCTATGCAAAACAACGTACTTATCCTCGATTTTGGATCGCAATACACGCAGTTAATTGCTCGTCGTGTAAGAGAATTAAACATTTATTGCGAAATTCATCCATTCCATAAAGTTCCAGAAGATTTATCAACCTTTAAAGCTGTCATTTTATCAGGTAGCCCTTTTTCTGTAAGAGGTGAAGATGCTCCGCAACCAGACCTATCTAATATAAAAGGGAAACTTCCATTATTAGGTGTTTGTTATGGTGCGCAGTACTTAGCTCACTTTTTTGGAGGCAAGGTAGAAGCGTCTAATGTTAGAGAATACGGTCGTGCTAATCTGTCTGTAATTAAAGATAAAGAAGCTCTTTTTGCAAGTATTACAGAAAATTCTCAAGTATGGATGAGTCATAGTGATACTATTAAAGAATTACCAGATAACGCTGTGAGGCTAGCAAGTACAGCAGATGTGCTAAATGCTGCTTACAGAATAGATGGAGAAGAAACATACTGTATACAGTTTCACCCAGAAGTTTACCACTCTACAGATGGTAAGCAGCTTTTAGAAAACTTCTTAGTTCATATAGCTGGCGTTGAGCAATCTTGGACTCCAGGCGCTTTTGTAGATTTAACAGTTAATGAGTTAAAAGAAAAAATAGGGGAAGATAAAGTAGTTCTTGGTTTAAGCGGTGGCGTAGACTCAACGGTAGCAGCAGTGTTATTACATAAAGCTATTGGGAAAAACCTGTATTGTATTTTTGTAAACAATGGGTTGCTACGCAAAAACGAATTTGTTGATGTATTAGATCAATATAAAGATATGGGTCTAAATGTTAAAGGTGTTGATGCTTCGGCACGTTTCTTGAAAGCCTTAGAAGGAAAAAGCGATCCAGAAGAAAAACGTAAAGAAATAGGTCGCGTGTTCATTGAAGTATTTGATGATGAAGCTCACGATATTGAAGATGTGAAGTTTTTAGCTCAAGGTACCATTTATCCAGATGTTATAGAAAGTATTTCTGTAAACGGACCTTCTGCAACAATAAAATCTCACCATAATGTTGGAGGTTTGCCAGATTTCATGAAACTTAAAATTGTGGAACCATTACGTATGCTTTTTAAAGATGAAGTAAGACGTGTTGGTAAAGAAATGGGTATTTCTCCTAAATTATTAGGAAGACATCCTTTTCCTGGACCTGGTTTAGCAATTAGAATCTTGGGAGACATTACTGCAGAAAAAGTACGTATCTTACAAGAAGTAGATGCCATCTTTATAAACGGACTTAGAGAATGGGAGCTATACGATAAAGTATGGCAAGCAGGTGCAATATTATTACCTGTACAATCTGTAGGTGTTATGGGAGATGAGCGTACTTATGAGCAAGTTGTTGCTCTAAGAGCTGTAGAGTCTACAGATGGTATGACTGCAGATTGGTGCAATTTACCTTATGAGTTTCTGCAAAAGACATCAAATACGATAATAAATCGTGTAAAAGGCGTTAATAGAGTAGTGTATGACATTAGTTCTAAGCCGCCAGCCACAATTGAGTGGGAATAAAATTATAATATGAAAACAATCCTAGCCAGTCTAATCTTCTTTTTAGCATTCAATTTACAAGCGAATGCACAAGAATTTTTGACATATACAGTTAAACAAGACGATACTGCCACTAGTTTGGCTAAGCGTTTTAATACTACAATTCAAGAAATATATAGGTTTAATCCAGATGCTAAAAATGGATTGAGAAAAGGTGCTGTTTTAGTAATCCCTAAAAGTACTTCTGCTCAAAACAATACAGCAAACTCTAAAGACCGCACGCCAAAAACCTTTAAAACACATAAAGTAAAGCGTAAGGAAACCTTATACAGTTTATCTAAAGAGTATAATGTTACTGTAGATGAGATTAAGAGATACAATAAATGGTTGTATGCCGAGCAATTAAAACGAAAGGACAAAATAAGAATACCTGTGTATCCAAATGTTGTTATTTCAGATACTCAAACTGTTGAAGATCCTAGGTTTATAATTAAAGAAGAACCTGTTGTTAAAATTGTAAGAACACCTTCTGGGAAAACAACACATACCGTTCAAGCTAAAGAAGGGAAATACGGGATCTCTAGAAAATATGGGATGACCATAGCCGAGTTAGAAGCTATGAATCCTGATATGGAAGAACCTATACAACCAGGACAAGTATTAAATGTAAAAGGCGAAGCTTCTACCGAAAGCACTGTAATTACAGATGAACGATTTACATTTTATGAAGTTAAACCGAAAGAAAACTTCTTTAGGTTAGAGCAGCGTTTCAATATTTCTGAAGACTCATTAATTGCACTAAATCCTAAATTAGAAGAAGGACTAAAAGTAGGAATGATTATAAAAATTCCTAAGAAGAATACTAGTATTGCATTTGGCAATGATGAGATTGTTAACCTAGAAGCGTCTATTAGAAACTACGATGCTAAAACTGTAGCATTATTATTACCATTTAATAGTCATAAGATTACAAACGATTCGCTTTCAAATACAGAAGAGCGCATTAAGAGAGATCGTGTTATGCGTATTTCATTAGATTTTTATAGTGGTGCCTTAGTTGCATTGGAAGAAGGAAAACAAAAAGGGTTGAGTACGACCCTAAGAGTTTTTGATACAGAACAAAGCACATCTAAAGTAAGAGCTATTATAAATGATAATAACTTTAACGATGTAGATGTAGTTGTAGGACCGCTTTTAAATAGTACGGTTGAGGAAGCTTCTGCATTACTTAACAGAAAAGACATTCCGGTAATTTCACCATTGTCCAGCAGAAAAGCTAACGGAAGAGAAAACCTTATACAATCTCGCCCTACAGATGATATGTTACACGAGGTTATGCTTAGTTACCTTGAAGCTATGCATACAGACCAAAACATAGTTATTTTGGCAGATGATAATGCATCATCTATTAAATCTCTTATAACATCTAAATTTCCAACTGCTTCAACTTTAAAAAAGCAAGAAGACAATTTTGTGTATCAAAATGATGTAAGCAAGCAATTGGTAAGTGGGAAAGACAATTGGTTTATTGTAGCTACAGAAGATGTTGCATTATTAAGTAATCTTTTATCGTATTTAAACGCTTACCGTTCTAAACATAACATACAACTATTTGCTTTGGAGAAAACATCTGCGTTTGATAGTGAAGATGTTTCAAACGATCATTTAAGTAATCTCAAATTTACTTTTCCTTCAGTAGATAAAGAATTTGATTATGAGAATAAAGCCAAATTCATAATAGATTATAATGCTAAATACGGTATTGCTCCTAACAAGTATGCAGTGCGTGGTTATGATATTATGTATGATACGTTGTTGAGGTTGGCAAATTCAGACACTTACATGGAATCGTTAGAAAATAATATAGCTACAGAGTATATAGAAAACAAATTTAGTTATGTTGAAAACGGTATAAGTGGCTATATGAATAACGGGATCTATATTATGCAATATGGAGAAAACCTTACCCTAAAACCTGTAGAATAATGACTAGTAAGATAACCTATAATGGTAATTTAAGAACTACTTGTGAGCATATTAAAAGCGGTAACACGTTTATAACAGATGCGCCTACAGATAATAATGGTAAAGGTGAAGCGTTTTCTCCAACCGACACTGTAGTTACAGCACTTGCGAGTTGTATGCTTACCGTTATGGGAATTAAAGCAGATCAACTTAATGTAGATATGATTAATGCTACTGCAGAAGTTGTGAAAACTATGGCTAGTAATCCTAGAAGGATTTCTAAGATAGATATGGTTATTAAACTGCCTAAATCTTACGACGAAAAAACTAAAAGCATTTTAGAGCATACAGCAAATACGTGCCCAGTGCACTTTAGTTTGCATCCAGATATTGAAAAAAACATATCATTTGTATATGGGTAATTTTAAAACTTTAGCGGTCTTTTTACTTTTGGGTATGGTATCACTTGGGTATACCCAACAAAAAATATCCTATGATGATCATCCGGTATTAACTTGGAGTGATTTTAAAGGCGCTCCAGTTTACGACTCAGAATTTCATGCTAATACAAATTCTGGCTTTTCATATACGTGGTCTTATAAAACTACTAATGGCGAAGTAGATTTACAATACGAAGTATATAGTACATTTTATCCTAATGGATCTTGGGTACATCCAGATCATAAGACAGATAAGCTTTTAAAGCACGAGCAAGCACATTTTGATATAAGCGAAATTCACGCCCGTAAGCTAAGAAAAGCTATGCAGGCTTATAAACCAGGTAGAAATATTAGAAAAGATTTACAAAAGCTTTATAATAATATAGAGCTTGAGCGTGTTAAGATGCAAGGTGAATTTGATTTAGAAAGCGCCCATAGCATGAATTCAGAAGCTGAAATAAAATGGCAGGCACATATTGCAAAAGAGCTGGATAAATTAAAAGAGTACGCTAAAAAGTAGGTAACTTTTCTTTAGCTTCTTTAAATTCTGAAACCATGTCTTCAACAATTTTCCCTGCAGGTTTTATATCGTGAATTAGCCCTGAAATTTGTCCAATTTCTAGTTCGCCATCATCTAGATCACCTTCAAACATTCCTTTTTTAGCTCTAGCTCTGCCTAATAATTCAATTAAATCTTCTTTAGAAGGGTTTTTGCTATAAAGCTCTATAACTTGGTTGAAGAATTTATTTTTCAGCATTCTTACAGGTGCAAGTTCCTTAAGCGTTAATTGTGTGTCGCCTTCTTTTGCTTTTACAACTAAATCTTTAAAGTTTTGATGGGAAGATGCTTCGGGTGTAGCTACAAATCTACTTCCAACTTGTACGCCATCTGCTCCTAATATCATAACTGAGAGCATACTTTTTCCATTTGCAATACCACCAGCAGCAATTAATGGGATGTCTAATTGTTCTTTTACCATTGGTATTAATGCTAAAGTAGTTGTCTCTTCTCTACCATTATGTCCGCCTGCTTCAAAACCTTCTGCTACTACGGCGTTTACGCCAGCTTCTTGAGCTTTTAAAGCAAACTTTACGCTACTAACCACGTGAACAACAGTTATACCGTGAGACTGCAAATGAGAAGTCCATGTTTTTGGATTTCCAGCAGATGAAAAAACAATCTTTACACCTTCATCTATAATAATTTGAACAATTTCCTCCATATTAGGATAAAGTAGAGGAATGTTAACTCCAAAAGGCTTGTCTGTTGCTTTCTTACATTTTTGAATGTGCTCTCTTAGTACTTCTGGATACATAGAGCCTGAGCCAATAAGGCCAAGTCCACCCGCATTACTAACAGCACTTGCTAGTTTCCAGCCGCTAGCCCATATCATGCCACCTTGAATAATAGGGTATTTAATATTGAAAAGCTCTGTGATTCTGTTAGTTGTCATAAATATATTTTAAGATATTACACCGCTACCAATAAGTTCTTCGTCTTGATACCAAGCTACAAATTGTCCTTCTGCAATGGCAGATTGAGGGTTGTCGAAAATTACATATAAGCCGTGTTCGGTTTGGTGTAATGTTGCTTTTTCTAAAGTTTGACGATACCTGATACGTGCCATAACATTCATAGTGTCACCTGTATCAAGTTTTAAATCTTCACGAATCCAATGTATTTCATGAGGGCTAACAAAAAGGCCTCGCCTATATAAACCTGGATGCTGTTTTCCTTGGCCTGTGTATATAATGTTTTCTTCTACATCTGTATCTATTACAAATAATGGTTCTGGAGTACCGCCTACACCTAAACCTTTACGTTGTCCTTTTGTAAAATAATGTGCACCTTGGTGTTTGCCAACTACTTTACCATCTTCAAAATTATATGTAAACTTTTTAGACAGGTAAGCCAACTCTTCTTCAGTTGTATTAAAGTCTTCTTTAGTGTCTTTTGCGTATTGGTCTAAAGTTGAGTCAATCTCTACGATATCTCCTTCCTTAGGTTTTAATTGTTGTTGCAAGAAATCTGGAAGCCTTACTTTTCCTATAAAACAAAGACCTTGAGAGTCTTTTTTGTCTGCGGTAACTAAATCTTGCTCAGCTGCAATTTTTCTTACTTCACTCTTTTGCAACTCACCAATTGGAAATAATGTTTTAGATAATTGCTCTTGAGAAAGTTGACATAAAAAGTAAGATTGGTCTTTATTATTATCTTTTCCAGACAATAATTGGTAAATGGTTTCACCATCCTTTTCTATACTGCTTTTTCTGCAATAATGTCCTGTGGCTACATAGTCTGCTCCTAAAGACATTGCAATCTTCATAAAAACATCAAACTTAATTTCACGATTACAAAGCACATCTGGATTTGGGGTGCGTCCGTTTTTGTATTCATTAAACATATAGTCAACTATACGTTCTTTGTACTCTTCGCTTAAATCTACAGTTTGAAATGGTATGCCTAATTTTTCGGCTACAAGCATAGCATCATTACTGTCATCCAGCCAAGGACACTCATCACTTATGGTTACGGTATCATCATGCCAGTTTTTCATAAACAAGCCAATAACCTCATAACCTTGTTCTTTAAGTAAATATGCAGAAACACTACTGTCTACACCACCACTAAGTCCTACTACTACACGTTTCATATTAAGTTGTAATAATTTAGAGCAATTTGCAAAGCGCAAATGACTTTCTAAATTTAGTTTGCAAAATTACAAAATAGAGTCGAAAATTGTGTTCTAACCTTTCTTTCTAGAGGTGTTAATAGGAAAGAAAATTTCTTCAGTTAAATTTCCTTGGTCATAATATTGCCAGTAACCGTCTTTTCTGCCATTTTTATATTGACCTTTTTTTGTTACTTCACCTTTACCGTTATAAAATAGTGCCGCGCCGTGTAGCTCATTATTTTTGTAATTAAGGTGTTGTAGCAAAACACCATTAAGTGAGTAAAGTTTGTAGTCTCCTTCTTTATTACCGTTAATATAATTGTATTCCTCTGTAATATTTCCGTTATCGAAATATGCAGTTTTTTTTCCGTGAAGCTTATCGTCTTTATAATGTTCTATCATCATAATAGCGTCTGTGTTATTGTGATAATACTCCCATTTACCAGTCCTTAGCCTATCTTTTAATTGCCCTTTACTTATAAGTTTTCCCTTTTTTGTAAAATAGGATACCAAGACAAGGTCTGTATCTTTTGAATATGTTTTGATAGCAGAAGGCTGTTTTCCATATTTTGGCTTGTAAAACATAAACTCACCAACTTCTTTTCCGTGCTCAAAAGTACCTTGATATCTTAATTGATCATATCCTTCGTACGTTTTTTTCCATAACCCATGACGTTTTCCATTACTGTCAAATTGGTTTATAGTATTTTGAGAAAAAAGTGATATACTAGATAGAAACGTAATTAAGACTAACAATTTTTTCATGGTAATTTATGTTTGTTTTGTTAACGTTTAAAGTGTTTCAAATAATATGCCGCTAACAAAGTTTAGTTTTAGCACACAAAATTAATCTAATACACTTTTATTGTCTTCTGCAAAGGCTTTAAAATCTTTCATATATTTTAAAGATTGTTTTTTAAATGCGCCAGGCATAAGAAACCCCATAATTTTCATCATTAAGTTGTTAAAACGGAACTCAGATTCAGATGTCCACTTAGTATGCCCATTAGAAGTATTTTCAAAATGATTTGTTTGAATATTATAAACACCTTTGGTGTCATAAGATGTAATGAGCAAATCAGGAAGATCGTTTTTAATAATAGTTTCAATCATTGTAAGTTCCCGTTTTCCCATTTTATAGTCTAGTTGCATTTTGGCGCCTTCTGCACCAAAATCACCACTAAGCTGTTTGTAGTGTATAAGTCCTCTTTGCCAATGCTTCATGTTCTCAGCATTATCAAAAATTGAGATGGTTTTTTCTCGTGGCAATTCTATAATTATTTGAGAGCTATATTTCATGTAGTTTTTAGTTTAATATGCACTAATATAATGTAGAATAATGATTAGAGCAACCATATACGTTATGGAGTGTAATTTCGTTATAACAAAAGAGTTGAAAACCGCTTGAGTTTATTATTTTTGCGGACATTGCTTAAATTAAACACGCATTTATGAAATTATATCGGTTCTTATTTGTGTTTTGCTTACTTATTGCGGGCAACACAATTGCGCAAGAATTAGATAAACAGATAATAATGACTTTAGATGGTGAGCCAGTTTACGCATCTGATTTTGTTAGGGTTTATCAAAAAAATTTAGATTTAGTTCAAGATGAGTCTCAAAAGGATGTCGATGAATATTTAAAGCTTTTTATAGATTATAGGTTAAAACTACGTGAAGCCTATGAGCAAGGATTAGATACTACACTTAAGTTTCAACGAGAGTTTAAAACATACAGAAACCAGATGGCACGTAACTTCTTAACAGATAATAATGTTACAGAAGCATTAGTTCAAGAAGCTTATGATCGTACTGTAAATGAAGTTAACGCCAGTCATATATTAATAAGAGTAGATCAAAATGCTACGCCAGAAGATACATTAAAAGCATATTCTAAGATTAAAGATATTAGAGAGAAAGCTGTAAATGGCAGGTCTTTTGAAACTTTAGCAAAAACTTATTCTGAAGATCCTTCTGCTAAGAAAAATGGAGGTGAATTAGGATGGTTTACTACTCTTAAGATGGTTTACGCCTTTGAAGAGCAAGCGTATACAGTTCCAGTTGGAGATGTGTCTGAACCTTTTAGAACAAGATTTGGCTATCATATCTTAAAAGTTAATGATAGAAGAGCATCTGCTGGTGAAGTTGAAGTTGCCCATATAATGGTATCGCCAAAACCTAAAGACACCGTTTTTAATCCAAAAGACAGGATTGAAGAATTGTATTTAAAAGTAAAGCAAGGAGAAGACTTTGGTGTGCTTGCTAAACAATTTAGTGATGATAGGAATTCAGCTAGGCGAGAAGGAAAATTAGATAGATTTGGTAGTGGAAAGCTAAATTCTGAAGTTTTTGAGAAAAAAGCATTTTCATTAACAAAAGCAGGGCAAGTTACAGAGCCGTTTGAAACTCAATACGGCTGGCATATTATAAAACTTATTGATAGGTTTCCTATTCCTAGTTTTAACGAGATGCGTGGAGAATTAGAGAAAAAAGTAACTAAAGACTCTAGGGCAAACTTAATTAGTGATGCTTTGGTTGCTAGCTTAAAAGATCATTATTCTATTGGTGATTTTTCTGAAGCTAAGTCTTTCTTCAGCACTTATGTCACTAAAGATGTAAAAGATGGAAATTGGGCTATTTCAGATAACAGCACATTAGATCAACCATTATTTAAATTAAGAGATTCTGTATTTAAGTATAGAGATTTCGCGAAATTCATTTATAATAAACAGGTAAATAAAGGCTTAAGTGGCGATAAAAATACTGCTATAAACAATTGGTTAAAAGAATATGTAGATGGTAAGGTGTTGGCCTATCACCGTGATCATTTGGAACAGGAAGATAAAGAGTTCTCTAATATTGTTTCAGAATATCGAGATGGTCTTTTGTTGTTCGATCTTATGGAAATGAACATTTGGAACAAAGCTAAAAAAGACACTTTAGGATTAAAAACTTTTTACGAGACTAACAAACAAAATTACCTTTGGGATAAACGCGTAAACGTTACTATGGCTAAGGTTAATAATAAAACAGACGCCAAAAAAAGTTAGAAATTTAATGAAGAAAGGTGTTTCTGAAGTTGATGTTAAATCACAAATTAATAGTGATGAATCTATGACCACCTTATTTTCTAATGGTACGTTTAATGTAGAAGATGAGGTATTGCCTAAAAAATTAAAAATTAAGCAAGGTATTTCTAAAGTGTATGAAGAAGACAATTATTACACTGTAGTAAACATTAAAGATGTGTTACCTGCTGGTCCTAAAACTTTTAAAGAAGCTAAAGGAACTATTGTAAGTGACTATCAAGATTATTTAGAGAAAAACTGGATTGCGGCATTAAGAACAAAATATTCTGTAAATATTAATGATGATACAGTAAACCTTATAAAAACAAAGCTTGAAGACTAAATTAAATTACATACTAGCTATTTTTTGCGGTGTATTTTTACTGCAAAGTTGTGATTATTTTAATTTTGACTTTGGCCCTGAAGATGAGCGTGAAGTCGTGGCGCGTGTAAACAAAAGCTTTTTGTATAGAGAAGACATTTCTAATCTAACAACCGCAACAACATCTAAAGAAGATAGCATTGTAATTGTAAATAATTATATAGACCGTTGGGCAACTCAGCAGCTTTTAATAGACAGAGCAAAACTTAATTTGAATTTAGAGCGCCAGAAAAAATTTGATAAGTTGGTAGATGATTATAAGAATCAACTTTACACCAAGGCTTATACAGATGCAATGGTGGTAAAGAAAATAGATTCTGTTATTACAGAAAATCAAGTTAAAGAATATTTTGAGGCTAACAGTACAGCTTTTAGTCTAAATGAAACATTATATAAACTAAGATATGTAAGGCTGCCAGATGGTTCATCATCTATAAATCAAGTAAAGCGAGAAATAGCAAGATTTAATAGTGAAGACAAACAATCTTTAATGAATAGTGTTGTGGAGTTTCCTCAATACAACCTTAATGATTCAATTTGGAGAGAATCCAGACAACTTTTGGAAGATTTGCCAGTGTTAAAAGAAGCGCAACCTTGGCAATTAAACACTGCAGATAGATATGTGCAACTTAAAGATTCTCTTGGCGTCTATTTAATATATATTAAGGATATTAAAGAACGTGGAGAACAAGCACCACTATCTTATATAAAACCAACGGTTGAGCAGATTATACTTAACAAGAGGAAACAAGAATTGATAAAAAACTTAAGAACAGATATAACGAAGGATGCAATTAAAAATAATGAATTTGAGATTTTCAACTAAATATTTAACTGTGGCAGCACTAATAGGCGCTACAGTATCACTAACTGCTCAGGAAACAACATCAGATAGTACAGCGGTACAGACTAAGCAAGTTATAGTTACAGAATCTAGCACAGCTGTTACAGAAACAGCCGCAGTTCAAGACACTGTAAAAAAGCCCTTCAAGAAATTTAAGGTAGATGGTGTAGCTGCAGTAGTTGGAGAGTACGTAGTTTTAGATAGTGATATAGATAAGGCATATATAGAGCTTAAAAGTCAAGGTATTTCTGTTCAGGATATAACACGCTGCAATTTAACAGGGAAACTTCTAGAAGATAAGCTTTATGCACACCATGCCGTAATAGATAGTATTATGGTAAATGATGCTGAGGTAAATGCTTACGTAGATCAGCAAATAGATTATATGAAACGTCAATTAGGAACAATGGAAAAGGTTCTTAATTTTTATCAAAAAGATAATGAAGGCGAATTTAGAGCAGAGCTTTTTGAGATTAACAAGCAAAATAAGTTAGCTGGAGAAATGCAACGCTCAATTGTAGATGGTATTGAGATTACACCTGAAGAAGTAAGAGAATACTTTAACGGTATCCCTAAAGAAGACAGGCCCTTATTTGGAGACGAAATTGAAATCGCTCAAATTATAATTCAGCCAGAAATACCACAAGCAGAACGCCAACGCGTTATAGATCGTCTAAATGAAATGCGTAGAGATGTATTAGATAATGGAGCAAGTTTTGCTACCAAAGCGGTATTGTATTCACAAGATACAGGATCTAGAGCTAATGGTGGTCAATACTCTTTAACACGTAAAGACCCATTTGTAAAAGAATTTAAAGATGCTGCTTTTAGTTTACAAGAAGGTGAAATTAGTGAGCCTTTCGAAACAGAATTTGGATTTCATATCCTTATGGTCGATAAGATAAGAGGACAAACTGTAGATGTAAGACAAGTACTTTTAGTGCCAGATACAACACCAGAAAGTGTAAACGCTGCCAGAAAACAAATAGACAGTTTAAAAACTGAAATTAATAAAGGAACTATTACTTTTGAAGATGCTGCAGTTCAATTCTCAACAGAAGAAGAGACAAAGCAAGATGGCGGACAGTTAATTAATCCTGCAACTGGAGATACAAGATTTGAACTTACAAAGATTGATCCTACAATTTACAACCAAGTGGTTAATCTAGATGAAAATGAAATTTCTCCTATTTTAACTGAAGAAGATAGAGTAGGCCGTAAGAAATTTAAAATAATGACAGTTACAGATAGGTATGAAGAGCACATTGCAGATTATGCTCAAGATTACTTGAAAATTAAAGAACTAGCACTTAAGGAAAAACAATTAAAAGCCATTGAAGCTTGGCAAGAAGAAAAAATTGACGATACTTACATTAAAATAAATGGCGATTACAGAAATTGTGATTTTGCTAGTGACTGGTTAAAACAAAATTAAAATATGTCAGACGTTTCAGCTGTTAAACACCTCGTTGAAAAACATACCCAACTAAAAAAAGAAATAGCAAAAGTTATTGTTGGGCAAGAGCAAGTCATCGAGGAAATATTAATTTCTATATTTTCTGGAGGGCACGCGCTTCTTGTTGGTGTTCCAGGTTTAGCTAAAACGTTAATGGTAAATACCATTTCTCAAGCCCTTGGTTTAGATTTTAAGCGTATTCAGTTTACGCCAGACCTTATGCCAAGTGATATTTTAGGATCTGAAATTTTAGATAAAAACAGAGAATTTAAGTTTTTAAAAGGACCCGTATTTTCTAATATTATACTTGCAGATGAAATTAACAGAACGCCTCCTAAAACGCAAGCAGCACTATTGGAAGCAATGCAAGAGCGTTCTGTAACAGTTGCAGGAACCAATTACCCTTTAAGCTTGCCTTATTTTGTATTGGCAACTCAAAACCCTATTGAGCAAGAAGGTACTTACCCTTTACCAGAAGCACAGTTAGACCGTTTCATGTTCTCTATAAATTTAGATTACCCAAGTTTTCAGGAAGAGGTAGATGTTGTAAAGGCAACTACTGGAGACCATAAAGCAACAGTTAACCCTTTATTTACGGCACAAGAAATTATAGATTTTCAACAACTAATACGGCGCATACCTGTAGCTGATAATGTTATAGAGTATGCAGTTGAAATTGTTGGAAAAACACGTCCTAAATCTTCAGAAGCCTCTAATCTTGTAAAAGAGTTTGTAGATTGGGGTGCAGGACCAAGAGCTTCCCAAAACTTAATTTTAGCTGCAAAGACACACGCAGCCACTAGAGGGAAATATTCTCCAGATATTGAAGACGTACAAGCAGTTGCAACAGGTATTCTTAGGCATAGAATGATAAGAAACTACAAAGCAGAAGCAGAAGGCATATCTATAGAGCAGATTATAAAAGACTTATTTTAGGAAACTAACTGTTTGTTATTCTTTATCTATACTTTAATGATATATAAAGAATTAGGGTAAAATTCTGAAGACCTTAATAATATGTCAAATATTCAATACATCCTTAAGTTAGGTTATAATAAATCTGTAATTTCATAATAAGTCTTTATGAAAATTAGATAAATTGCAATACTGGCATTAAACTTTTAAATGTCTTTGTATTTCCGTATTTTCGCAAGACTTCAAAAAATAAACACACTCACACTATGGCATTCGATATTGACATGATAAAAAAGGTCTATGACCAAATGACGGAACGTGTAGATAAAGCACGTGAGGTTGTTGGTAAGCCCTTAACACTTTCAGAAAAAATACTTTATAGTCACCTTTGGGACGGTAATGCAACTCAAGCATTTACTAGATCTAAAGATTATGTAGACTTTGCACCAGACCGTATAGCTTGTCAAGATGCTACAGCGCAAATGGCGCTTTTGCAATTCATGCAAGCTGGAAAACCTAATGTTGCAGTGCCTACTACAGTACATTGTGACCACCTTATACAGGCAAAGCAAGGAGCTAAAGCAGATTTAAAACGAGCTAACGAAACAAGTAATGAGGTTTTTGATTTTCTTGAATCTGTATCTAAAAAATATGGTATTGGCTTCTGGAAACCAGGTGCAGGTATTATTCACCAAGTAGTATTAGAAAATTATGCATTTCCTGGAGGAATGATGATTGGTACAGACTCTCATACAGTTAACGCTGGTGGTTTAGGAATGGTAGCTATTGGTGTTGGTGGTGCAGATGCTGTCGATGTTATGGCTGGTATGCCTTGGGAACTTAAGTTTCCAAAACTTATAGGTGTAAAGCTAACCGGGAAACTTAATGGTTGGACAGCTGCTAAAGATGTTATCTTAAAGGTTGCTGGTATTCTTACCGTAAAAGGAGGAACAGGCGCAATTATTGAATACTTTGGGCCAGGCGCAAAATCTATGAGCTGTACTGGTAAAGGAACTATTTGTAATATGGGTGCAGAAGTTGGTGCAACAACATCAACATTTGGTTATGACGAATCTATGGAGCGTTTCCTTAGAGCGACAGACAGAAGTGATGTGGCAGATGCTGCTAACGCTGTTAAAGATTACCTTACTGCAGATCCTGAAGTTTATGAAACTCCAGAAGATTATTTTGATGAGGTAATCGAAATAAATCTTGACGAGTTACGTCCTCACCTAAACGGACCTTTTACTCCAGATTTAGCGACACCTGTTTCAGAAATGAAAGACAAGGCTAAAAAGAACGACTGGCCAATTAAAGTAGATTGGGGTCTTATAGGATCTTGTACAAACTCATCTTATGAAGATTTAACTAGAGCTGCATCTATAGCTAAACAAGCTGTAGATAAGAAGATAATAGCAAAGTCTGACTTTGGTATTAATCCAGGTTCAGAGCAAATACGTTACACAGCAGAGCGTGATGGTATTCTTAAGATATTTGAAGACCTTAATGCAACAATCTTTACAAATGCCTGCGGACCTTGTATTGGGCAATGGGATCGTAGTGATTTAAAAGGCGATGAAAAGAATACTATAGTACACTCTTTTAATAGAAACTTCTCTAAAAGAGCAGATGGTAACCCTAATACACATGCCTTTGTAGGATCTCCAGAAATGGTGGCTGCAATTGCAATCTCAGGACGTTTAGATTTTGATCCACTTAACGATACGCTTCTAAATGAAGATGGTGAAGAGGTGAAATTAGATGTGCCTAGCGGTATAGAACTGCCTCCAAAAGGTTTTGATGTAGAAGATGCAGGTTATGTAGAGCCAGTTTCAGATGGTAGCGATGTAGATGTAAAAGTAGCTGAAGATAGTGAGCGTTTACAACTATTAACACCTTTTGAGCCTTGGGATGGTAAAAACTTAACAGGCGCTAAATTGCTAATTAAAGCATTTGGAAAATGTACTACAGACCACATTAGTATGGCTGGTCCTTGGTTACGTTATAGAGGTCACTTAGATAATATTTCTAACAACTGCCTTATAGGAGCTGTAAATGCTTACAACAAGCAAACAAACTTTGTGAAAGACCAATTAACCGGAGAGTATGATGCCGTGCCAAAAGTACAGCGTCATTACAAGGAAAAAGGTATACCAACAGTTGTTGTAGGAGATCATAACTATGGTGAAGGTTCTTCTAGAGAGCACGCTGCAATGGAGCCAAGACACCTTGGTGTGAAAGTAGTATTGGTGAAATCTTTTGCAAGAATTCATGAAACAAACCTTAAGAAACAAGGTATGTTAGGAATCACTTTTGCAAATGAAGCCGACTATGATTTAATACAAGAAGATGATACGTTCAACTTTATAGATTTAGAAGATTTTGCACCAGATAAGCAATTAACTATCGAGATAGTTCACGAAGATGGTAGCAAGGATACAATTAAAGCAAATCACACTTACAACCTTCCACAAATTGAATGGTATAAAGAAGGATCTGCATTAAATCTTATAAAAAAACAGAACAAGTCTTAAGCCCTTTGGTTTAATATATTTTATAAAAGGCTGAACGTTAATCGTTCAGCCTTTTATGTTTTAGCCTCGAAATGTTAAAATTTAACAAAATATATATCTTAAATTATTCTTAAACTATCATTCGCGATAACTCCTTTTGTCATCAATGTGCTAAATATTAACGATTAAATGTTTATTAATAATTTATTGCACTAAAAATTGGTTTAAATAGTTTATGGAGGTCATCTCATTATGTTAATGTGCAATCATAAACTACTGCTTATCCCTAAATTTGTTATTCACTAACTTAATGCTCTCATGATGATGACATCAATAGGTCAAAGAATAAAATCATTACGTAAGGAAAAAAAATACTCACAACAATTTATTGCAGAAAAACTTAACATTTCACAAAGTGCTTACTCTTTAATTGAAAGTGCACATAATAATGTTATGATAGGTCATGTACTTACACTTTCAAAGTTATATGATGTTAGTACAGATTTTATACTCAAAGGAGAAACTAACCTTATTCATATGAATATTGAAAATGGTTTTATTCCTTTTATAAATGTTGAGGCTGTTGCAGGTAATTTAAATGAACTGCAAGGAGCACATTCACAAAGTGAATATGACAGATATAGAATCCCAGGATTTAAATCTTCATCTAATCACCTATTATTTGAAGTAGAGGGTGATAGTATGACACCAACATTTTACCCAAATGATATCTTAATTTGTGAAGCTCAACATTCTATTTCAGATGTTGCAGATAATTCATTAGTTGTAATAGGGACAGAAAAAGGTCTCCTTACTAAGCGCGTAAAGAAAGAATACGGCTATTGCTACTTAGAAAGTGATAATAAACACTATAGCCCGATAAAAATAGAGAACGAAGAAATTAAAGCAATTCTTTCAATAAAAGGTAAGGTTACAAGCAAAGTTAATACTAACACAAAAGTAGAAACAGATAAGTTTGAACATATGGAATCTAACCTTAAGCAGTTAGAATATCAAATTGAAAGACTTTCCCAGCAAATAAAATAGATTGAAAACAATATTTAAATTCTTAAAAAAGCAATGGCAAAATGTGTTGTTGCTTTTTTTTATTGTGTTACTCTTAATACCGCAAACCAGATTTAAGATTCAGGTGTTTGCACAACAGTTATTAGCTTTTTCACCAAGTATTGAAGAGACTTCGAAAGAAGTTAATTTGTCTAATTGGGAGATAGTTGATGCCAATGGTATGGTGTTAAATGTAGAACATATAAACAAACCGTTAGTGGTTAATTTCTGGGCTACTTGGTGTCCGCCTTGTGTGGCAGAAATGCCAAGTTTTCAAAATGTTTATAATGACTACAAGGACGATGTGGTATTTGTGTTTTTATCTAATGAGGATGTCAAAACTACCAAAGCCTTTGCAGAAAAACACAATTATACATTGCCATTTTATACAAGTACAAATAACTTACCCGAAGCTTTTAACAGTAATCAATTACCAACCACTTACGTGTTAGATGCTAAAGACAACCTAATTATAAACCATACAGGTAGTGCTAATTGGAATAGTAAAAAGTTTAGAAGTACTTTAGATGAGCTCCTATCTAAACCTGAATAGTGTTTTTAAAAATGCTTTAACAAACTTAAATGATTTTAAGCTCCACACTATTTTTAAATCTTCGTTAAAGGAAGTTTCTTCATCTAAAAACTTTAGGGCTACTGCCATTTCATTCTTGCTGTAAAAATCTTGAAAGAGTTTAGGGCCGTAACTGTTATCATCTTTTAAGACTTTAAGGAAAATAGCATCAAACAACTCAAATTTATTATTGTACAACCCATTAGTTGGATGACTATCAGTTTTAATGTTCTCAATTATACTCTTCGATTTCTTTTCAGACATTTTAAATGAATAACCACTTGAACCTTTAACCCAACCACCAGCAGTTCCAATTTTGGTAATGGCATCTGTATGGTGTTTTTTAAACTTGTAATCTGTCATAGGAATAATACCTTTTTCAGATTCAATTATAGTATAATCTGTAATAGATAAGGTATTAGAAATATAGGTTTTTAAGTACGAATCATAAATATGGTCTTCAACTAAACTTGGTGAGAAGAACGTGTATTCAATAAGAGCTTTAGTAGGCGTAATAGGCAAAACATACATAAAACTAGTGGTGTTCTTGTAGGTTAACCTATAATCCATCATTGTTAAGACTTCAGGGTTAAATGTCGGTTTTTTTGTACTTATAGTACATCCCTTAAAGTGTTGTAAAAGAGTAGTGGCAGTTTTGTCTTTTTCAAAATCTTCACTAAGCCTACTATCAAAGACGTGCTTGGCTTGAAACGAATTAGTATTGCAGGTTACAGTGACTATGTTGTCTTCATTAACATATTGTACGTCATCTTTAAAAAACTGAATAGTATTGGAAGCTTCAATCTCACTTAAAACAAGATTGTAAAAATCCAACGATTTTACCATCTTGTACGTATAAGGCAGTAAGGGCACATTTATTTTTTTAGATGTACCATAAACTAATGCGCTAGTCCAAGATTTTGTAAGAATAGAATCCCAATTTCCCTTACCTTTTTCCCAAAAGCAATACGTTTTGTCGTTTTCAGATTTAGAAGATTTATCAATTATAGCTATTGAAAAATCTTTAAAAAAAGGATCATTAAGAAACGAATGAGCTAAATGAAGACCAGATAAACCTGCACCAATAATGATGAAATCAAAAGACTTGGTGCTCATACAATTTACTTATGATCTATTAAAATACTTAAGTGGTGGAAATAACATACCAAAACATTCACCCTTTTCTTTCCCTAAGTGTTTGTGATGTATTTTGTGGGCGCGTCTTATACCTTTTGCATACCAGTTATTGGCATTTCTAAAAAGTTTAAATCTCTGATGTATAAAAATGTCATGAACCATAAAGTAAGCCACACCATATGCAAATATACCAAGACCTATGGGAAGACCTATCCAAACGTTATAAAAGCTCCACGATACAAAACAACCAATACTTACTAGTGCGTAAAAAATAAAGAAGAAATCGTTTCGCTCCCACCAACTGTTATGATCTTTATGATGGTGATCTTTATGTAGTTTCCATAAAAATCCGTGCATTACATATTTATGGGTAAACCAAGCCATAAATTCCATTATGCAGAAAGTGAGTAGAAATACTAAAATCCAAATAAGGATATCCATATCTATAATAAATTTAATCTGCAGGTTACGTAAGATTTTGCCATTAATCCTGCTTTTTCATAATTAGGTACTCGTATGCGTTTATTGCGTATCTCCAGAGATGGTGTTTTCTTTAATTTGTGTAGTAGCCTCAAATAATACACATAAGCTGTATAAACGCCTAATTTAGCTTCTACAGGCAGCCTTTGTATACCTTTTAAGCCAGCTTTAAAATCTAATTCAATTTCTTCAATAATCCTTTTCTTACTATTCTCGTCTAATTTTTGAAGGTTTGTATTGGGAAAGTAACTTCTATTTAAATCTTCTAGATCTGCTTTAAGATCTCTCAGGAAATTTACTTTTTGAAAAGCAGAGCCTAATTTCATGGCGTCTTCCTTAAGGTCATCAAATTTTTGTTGATCTCCTTTTACAAATACTTTTAAGCACATTAAGCCTACAACATCTGCACTGCCGTAAATATAATCTTCATATTCTTCTTTTGTAAGGTACTTAGATTTATAAAGGTCTAACCTCATGCTTCTTAAAAAAGACATGTAGAATTCTTCTTCTATATTAAATTTATGAACTGTTTCCTGAAACGAATTTAATATAGGGTTTAAGCTAATTTTATCTCTTACAGCTTTTTTTAAATCTTCCTCAAAATCGTTTAATAAAGTTTCTTTATCATAATTGTGAAAAGAGTCTACAATCTCATCAGCAAATCTTACGAAGCCGTATACATTATAAACATCTTGTCTTATAGAAGGTGCTAATAATTTTGAAGCTAATGAAAATGAAGTGCTATAAGAGTTTGTAACTGCTTTGCTACAATCTCTAGAAACGGTGTCAAAAATAGATTTCATTTAATTCTTGTTGTGTTTTTGTATAAGGCCAGCAACTAATTTTCCGGAAATTAGGGATGGTGGCACACCTGGTCCAGGAACAGATAACTGTCCTGTAAAATACAGATTTTTTACAGTCTTACTTTTTAATTTAGGTCTTAAAAATGCGGTTTGAAATAATGTATTTGCCAAACCATATGCGTTGCCTTTATAAGAGTTATAATCTTCAATAAAATTATTGAGACAATAGGTCTCTTTAAATATAACGTTTTTTTGAACTGTTTGGTTGGTTAAATTTTCAAAACGAGTCATTATTTTTTTAAAATAAGTTTCTCTAATAGCTTCAGTGTCTTCAATTCCAGGCGCTAATGGAATTAAAAAAATTCCAGCTTCTTTACCTTTAGGAGCTACACTTGAGTCTGTTTTGGAAGGAAAACTTGCATAAAATAAAGGGTTTTCCGGCCATTGAGGATCATCATAAATAGCTTTTGAGTGCTCCTCGAAATCTACATCAAAAAATAAAGTATGATGCTCAACATTTATTATTGGGGTGTCAAAACCGATATAAAATAGTAATGCTGAAGGCGCAAAGGTTTTTTTGCTCCAATATGTTTCAGAATATTGTCTTAGTTTTAAAGGTAGTAAAGTTTCTGTATGATGATAATCTGCACCACTTAAAACAATATCTGCAGTAATTGTGTCGCCATTTACAATAAGTCCTGTTGCCGAGCTATTTTGAACTAAGATTTTCTCTACGTTTGCATTAGTGTTAATCTTAACACCTAGAGACTCTGCTAAAGTTTTCATGCCTAAGACAACTTGATACATGCCACCTTTGGGATGCCAAGTACCTAAACCAAAGTCTGCATAATTCATAAAGCTATAAAATGCAGGAGTATTGCTTGGTTTAGCTCCTAAAAAAAGCACAGGAAACTCAAGTATTTGGATTAGTTTTTCATTATTGAATTGTTTTCTAACATCTTTAGAAATAGTGCTAAAAAAAGCGCCTATTTTTTTAATGGTTTCAGGTGTTATTAATTCTAGAGGAGAAACACCTGGTCTGTAAACTAAATCTTTTATGGCAATATCATAATTTGATTTAGCTTTGGTTATAAATTTTTCTAATTGTTTAGAGCTGCCTTTTTCTTCAGCCTCAAATGCAGCGTATATTTTAGTTAATGTGTCTTCTATTAAAATAGACTCAGTTTCAGAGAAAACGACTTTATATGCAGGTGAAAGCTTTTCTAAGGTATAATAGTCTGATGGTTTTTTATCGAAATCGTTAAAAAATCGCTCAAACACATCTGGCATCCAATACCAAGTTGGGCCTATATCAAAAGTAAAACCGTCTTTTTTATACTGTCGTGCTCGGCCTCCAACGGTGTCATTTTTTTCGTAAATGGTAACTTGGTGACCTTCTTTTGCTAAGTATGAAGCACTTGCTAATGCAGAAAAACCACTGCCTATAATTGCTATTCTTTTCTTCAAATTAATATTGTAATTGTAAAATGGCTTGTGAAACAGTATCGAAAAACTTTATGTTATTTTTAAATCCAGACTTATCTATACCTTGGTGCTTTCTGCCCATAACCCAAAGCTCTTTGATGCTCTCTTTACAAATAACTTCCTCAAATTCTTTAATGTATGAAGGAATGTCTTCTGGTTGTACTGTGAAATATGTTGCGAAAATTATAGTTTCATGTAGGTTTAGTATGTTTTCAAGATCACATACAGGCAAGCTGCTTCCTAGATTAATAACTCTATAGTTTTCTAACAAAACTTCATAATGAAAATAATTTAAGCCTAAATCATGAATTTCATTAGGTGGTAAGTATAAAACAAATAATTTGCTGTCATCATAATTATTTGGATTCTGGGCTTTCTCTATCTCAATACTTAATTTTTGTTTTATAAGATTGGTTATAAAATGCTCATGACAAGGATTAATGGTTTTTGTTTGCCATAAAAGACCTATCTCTTCAAGCAAAGGAATAAAGACATCTTTAAATATGTCACGAAATCCTTTTTCTGAAAGCAATTTTTGATAAGTGCTTTCAAATAGGATTTCGTCAAAATTTATCATTGAAATTTTAAACTTTGCTATAGCTCTATTTTCATCACTTTTACTTGCTGAAATTCTATTCACGAGTTTGATGACATCTTCGTCACTCATTTTAGAAATCCTAGAGATTTTATAGCCGTTATCATTCAGGAAAGATATATTTAATAATTTCTGAAGATTGGTGATATCGTACAATCTAATATTAGTATCTGTACGGTCTGGTTCTAATGCGCCATATCTTTTTTCCCATATTCGAATAGTATGAGCTTTAATGCCGCTTAGATTTTCAAGATCCTTTATGCTGAATTTTTGTTTAACCATTGTATTTAATCGATTAAACAAAACTAAATAAAAAGAATGCAATATCACTAAATAGGACGTTAAAATCTCATTTATTTGATAATAAAAAAAAATTTAAAATTGTGGAGTTGAAAAAAACCTTGTAGAAAACAAGGTTTAAGTGCCCAGAATGAGAGTCGAACTCACACGCCCTAACGGACACATGGCCCTCAACCATGCCTGTCTACCAATTCCAGCATCTGGGCAAAAGAAGTGATCTGGCTGGGGCTCGAACCCAGGACCCTCTCCTTAAAAGGGAGATGCTCTACCAACTGAGCTACCAGATCTAATAAAAAAAAGGCTTTCGCCTTTTTAAATAAAGAAGTGATCTGGCTGGGGCTCGAACCCAGGACCCTCTCCTTAAAAGGGAGATGCTCTACCAACTGAGCTACCAGATCATGCATATTTAGATTTCTCTAATGCGGGTGCAAATATACTATCATTAATTTATATGACAAAGGTAAAATGTCATATTTTTACTAACTTATAAATTTAAATTAGTTTTAATGGTTTTTTTAATGGGGTATATGGGAAGTGGAAAATCTACCTTAGGTAAGGCTATATCTAATGTTACGGATATTCCTTTTTATGATTTAGATCACCTTATAGTAAAAGATACAGATATTAGTATTTCAGATTTTTTTAAAAAACATGGTGAAATAGCCTTTCGAAAAAAAGAAACAGAAGTATTAAAAGCTTTGATAGAAAGTAATGAAAGGTGTGTTGTTGCTTTGGGTGGTGGTACTCCTTGTTATGCAAATAATTTAAGTTTAATTAAAGACTCCAATTCAGTAACGTCAGTATATCTAAAACTTTCATTAGATGCTTTGGTTAATAGGTTATGGGGTAATAAAATTACTAGGCCTTTAATAAGCCACATAGAAAGTAAGCAAGAATTGAATGATTTTGTGAGAAAGCATCTCTTTGAGCGTAGTTTTTATTATAATCAAGCAGATGTGATCCTTAGCTGTGATGCTAAAACTGAGAGTGAGTTAACTAAAGAAATTTCTACAGAATTATTCTAAGGTTACTTTCATTTTAGGTGAAAATGTAACGACAACATTTTCATTTATTGATGTTGATAGTGAAATACCTTTATAGTCTGCCTTTACAGGATATTTTTTATGATTTCTATCTACAAGAACAGCGGTTTTAAATTGTTGTAATGGAACCTTTAAAAAATGACTTACTGCATAAATCAAAGTAGAGCCAGAGTTTAAAACATCGTCAACGAGAATCACAGATTTATTTTTATACACATCTTCACTCACGTCAACCTTTACTGTGCCAATTGGGTTTTTCTTGTCAATGTCAAGTTTGCAAAGAGTAACGGTAAGGTTAGATACTTTTTCAACAGCCTCTTTAAGCTTTATAGCAAGCTTGTGTCCATTAGGATAAATCCCAGAAATAATAACAGAAGACTCATTAATGTTGGCTTCGTAAATCTGAAATGCCATCCTTCTAATTTTATGTTCAATATCTTCTGCAGATAAAATTTCAGCTGTTGTCATGAGTTACTTTTTTTCAAAGATAAAAAAGAGTTCACTTCCTTGTCTTGGTTTTATTGAATTATAGCAATTTTCTAACTTCTTAATTTTAAATAAGTTTTTAAATAGATTTTTGTATTCTTTTTTATTACCGCCAAATGGAGGTCCCGTTTTATCAAATTCTTTATTGAAAAACAAGCCTACTAAACATCCGTTGCTATTTAAAAGCTTAGATGTATGATGAGCATAATTTAGTCTTTGCTCTGGGTGTAAAGCGCAGAAGAATGTTTGCTCTAATATTAAATCAAATTTTTGAGTTAAGTTAAAGAAGTCTAGATGTAAAATATGAGATTTCGGAAAATCTGGTACTCGTTTAGAGAATTCTATTAATGGGTGTTCTGCTAAATCAACTATAAAAACATTTTCAAAACCTTGATTGTGTAGGTATTCAGCCTCGTAAGCATTTCCGCAACCAGGAATTAAAATAAAAAGTGTTTTATTAGAAAGTGTGTCTATGTAGTGTTTTAAAGGAGGTGATGCTGTGTTAAGATCCCATCCAGTGTTGTTATTGGCATATCGTTGTTCCCAAAAGTTAGATGTCATCTGTATCGTCTATAAAATCCTCAATATCTCTACGGTCTTTTTTAGTGGGTCTTCCTGCGCCTTTTTCACGTTGTTGAGATTTTGTATAACTCAATAAGTCTAATTTTTCTAAATTTTCTGCAGGTGTAATATCTATAAGATATAATCCAACTAATTTAGCACCAACTCTAGATTTAGGGGTGTCAAGTACTCTAATTTTATAATTAATCTGATTTTTTCTCACTTCAATTTCATCTAAAGGATGAACTTCTCTTGAGGGCTTGAGATTTTGGCCGTCTATCTTTACGCGACCAAGATTACACGCTTTAGTGGCAAGACTTCTAGTCTTAAAATATCTTACACACCATAAATATTTGTCTACTCGCATATTAATTAAGGGGATTAGCCGTTACAGTATAGCAAAAATACAAGAATATTGTATCTTGCGCATAAAATTAAGCAATGATGAAAATGAATAAAATTTTACTTCCAGCTATATTGGTTTTAGCTGTACTTGTATCTTGCAATGATGATGATACAGAGGATTTTGTACCTGTGCCGGATAGAGATAGGGCAGAGGTTGATGCAGAAGATCAATTAGAATTACAAACCTATCTTGAAACCCATTTTTACAATTATGAAGAGTTTGAAAACCCTTCGGAAGATTTTGATTATGTGGTAAGGTTTGATACAATTGCAGGAGAGAATATAGATAAAATTGCACTTATTGACAGACCAGAACTTTATACTAAGACTGTTGAGGAGGCAGATATAGATTATAACTTATATGTTCTTAAAGTAAGAGAAGGTGTTGGTCGTGCGCCAACAGCAGCAGACTCAACATATGTTACCTATAGAGGTGAGTTGCTTACAAATGATCTTTTTGATAGTTCTGTGCAACCTATTTGGTTTGATCTTCCTGGAGGATTAACAGCGAGTGGTTTAATACCTGGATTTACTGCTGGTATAACAGAGTTTAAAGATGCAAGTGGATTTGTAGAAAACACAGATGGAACCATAACTTTTAATGATGATTATGGTATTGGAGCGGTTTTCTTTCCTTCTGGGATAGGTTACTTTAGTGGTAGTGTGGGGATTATTCCTACATATTCTCCATTAATTTTCAGTTTTAAATTATTTGTATCTAATCAAGCAGATCACGATAATGATGGTATTCCGTCATTCTTAGAAGATGCAACTGGAGAAAATAGTGAATTTGAAAGTGGAGAAGATACAGATTCAGATGGCGGCCCTAATTATTTAGATGCAGATGATGATAATGATGGAGTTCTTACAAGAGATGAAATTATTTCTGAAGATTTAAATAATGATGGTGTTATTACTATAGATGAAATTATTTTTACAGATAGCAATAATGATGGCATTGCAGATTATTTACAGGCAGATGTAGATGGTAGTCCGGAAGAAGAGGAAGAATAAAAAGAAAACATTCTAATAAAGAAAAAGCGTAAACATTTGTTTACGCTTTTTTTATTCTTAAAAAGTTAAGTCTATTTTCTAGAGATAACTTGCTTTGCTTTAGCAATAATAGCATCTGCATTAAGACCGTATTTATCCATTAATTGTGCAGGCGTTCCACTTTCTCCAAATGTATCTTCTGTAGCTACAAATTCTTGTGGAGTTGGTAAATTAAGGGAAAGAGTTCTTGCAACACTTTCTCCTAAGCCGCCAAGATAGTTATGCTCTTCAGCAGTAACAATACATCCCGTTTTTTTAACAGAGTTAATTATGGCTTCTTCGTCTAAAGGCTTTATTGTATGAATGTTAATTACTTCAGCAGAAATACCATCTTTCTCTAATGCTTCACAAGCTAATAGAGCTTCCCAAACCAAATGTCCAGTTGCAACAATAGTAACATCTGTACCTTCATTTAACAGAACAGCTTTTCCAATTTCGAAAGTTCCGTTTTCAGGCGTGAAATTAGCAACCTTAGGACGTCCAAATCTTAAATAAACAGGACCTTCGTGTTTTGCAATTGCAAGAGTTGCTGCTTTAGTCTGGTTGTAATCACAAGTGTTTATGACAGTCATGCCTGGCAACATCTTCATTAATCCGATATCTTCCAAAATTTGATGGGTAGCACCATCTTCACCAAGAGTGACACCTGCGTGAGATGCGCAGATTTTTACATTTTTATCTGAGTAAGCTACACTTTGTCTTATCTGATCGTAAACACGACCAGTTGAAAAGTTAGCAAATGTTCCTGTAAATGGTATTTTTCCTCCAATAGTCATTCCTGCAGCAATACCTATCATATTAGCTTCTGCAATACCTATTTGAAAAAATCGATCTGGGTGGTTTTCTTTAAACTCATCCATTTTTAATGATCCTGTTAAGTCTGCACAAAGTGCCACTACATTTTCATTGGTTTTTCCTAATTCTGTTAAACCAGCTCCAAATCCTGAGCGTGTGTCTTTATTTCCTGTATTAGTGTATGTTTTCATTGTAATGTAGTAATAGCGTTAGTAGTCTCCTAAAGTTTCTGGATTTTGCTTTAAAGCAGTTTCTAGTTGCTCGTCATTAGGTGCTTTTCCGTGCCAAGCGTGAGTGTGCATCATAAAATCTACACCGTTACCCATAACAGTATGCATAAGAATAAGTACAGGCTTACCGTTTCCGGTTTTGCTTTTAGCCAACTTTAGGCCATCTATAACTTCCTTTATATTATTTCCATCTTTAATTTCTAAGACATCCCATCCAAAAGCTACAAACTTCTCTTTAAGATTTCCTAATGGTAATACTTTATCTGTCGAGCCATCAATTTGTTGCCCATTTAAATCTATAGTAGCAATTAGGTTATCTATACCATTACCTGCAGCATACATAAATGCTTCCCAGTTTTGTCCTTCTTGCAATTCGCCATCGCCTAAAAGTGCATATACTAACTTATCGTCTCCATTTAATTTTTTAGTACTTGCTGCACCAATTGCAACAGATAGGCCTTGCCCTAAAGAGCCAGATGCCATACGTATGCCTGGTAAGCCTTCGTGGGTAGTTGGGTGTCCTTGTAATCTAGAATTAATAAGTCTAAATGTATTAAGTTCTTCAACAGGGAAGTAGCCACTTCTAGCTAAAACACTATAAAAAACAGGTGATATATGCCCGTTAGATAAAAAGAATACATCTTCATCTTTACCGTTCATGTTAAAATCACTGTTATGTGTCATTACCTCTTGGTAAAGAGCTGTAAAAAATTCTGCACAACCTAATGAGCCTCCAGGATGCCCTGAATTTACGCGGTGTACTTGTCTCAAAATGTCTCGTCTCACTTGAGTTACGAAATCCTCTAATGCTTTAATGTCTGCCATATTTGGAATAGGTTGATTTTCTGCAAAAATACGCATTGTTATAAGGGTTAAAAAATTAAAAGAATGCAGTTATTAACGATTTTAAGGAAGTAGTAAACAACTCGTATTAATTTTTGAAGCAAATTCGATAATCTATTTCAGTTGGTTATCTTTGCCCTTCTATTTTAGCCTATGACATTCGATCTTCTTTCTACAGATAAAAATTCTCAAGCACGAGCAGGAACAATTACTACAGACCACGGTAAAATTGAAACTCCAATTTTTATGCCTGTTGGTACAGTTGGTACTGTAAAAGGTGTACATCAAAGAGAATTAAAACAAGATATTAATCCCGATATAATTTTAGGGAATACGTATCATTTGTATTTAAGGCCTCGAACAGAGATTTTAGAGAAAGCTGGTGGGTTGCATAAATTTATGAACTGGGATCGTAATATCTTAACAGATAGTGGTGGTTACCAAGTTTACTCATTATCGTCTAATAGAAAAATAAAAGAAGAAGGCGTAAAGTTTAAATCCCATATAGATGGTAGTATGCATACGTTTACTCCAGAAAATGTGATGGAAATTCAGCGTACAATAGGTGCAGATATAATTATGGCTTTTGATGAGTGTACGCCCTACCCGTGCGACTATCAATATGCAAGACGATCTATGCATATGACGCATAGGTGGTTAGAGCGTTGTGTGGCGCATTTAAAAAAGCTGCCTTTTAAATACGGTTATGAGCAAACCTTCTTTCCTATTGTACAAGGTAGTATCTACAAAGATTTAAGACAGCAATCTGCAGATTATATAGCAAGTGTTGGAGCAGACGGAAATGCAATTGGAGGTCTTTCAGTTGGAGAGCCTGCCGAAGAGATGTATGCTATGACAGATGTTGTTACAGCAATATTGCCTAAAGAAAAGCCACGTTACTTAATGGGTGTTGGTACTCCTATTAATATACTTGAAAATATTGCGCTTGGTATAGATATGTTCGACTGTGTAATGCCTACAAGAAATGCACGAAATGGAATGTTGTTTACCGCACACGGTACAATTAACATTAAGAATGCCAAGTGGAAAGATGATTTTTCTCCTATTGATGAAATGGACATTACTTGGGTAGATACAGAATATTCTAAAGCATATTTAAGACATCTTTTTTCTGTAAATGAATTTTTAGGCAAGCAAATTGCTACAATTCATAACTTAGGCTTTTATTTGTGGTTAACTAGAGAAGCGCGTAAGCAAATATTAGCAGGTACTTTTAGAGTATGGAAAGATAAGATGGTTAAACAAATGGACAAACGCCTTTAATGAAAATATTAGATTGGTACATATTAAAACGATACTTAGGAACTTTTGTAACCTTGTTGTTGTTGTTTATACCAATTGGTATTACAGTTAATTTAGCTGAAAAAATTGATAAGATTTTAGCTAATGATGTACCTTTTATTGAAGTTGCGGAGTATTACTTAAACTTCACCATTTACTTTGCTAATTTATTATTTCCGCTGTTTTTATTTCTCTCGGTAATTTGGTTTACTTCAAAACTAGCTAACAATACAGAGATTATAGCATTTTTAAGTTCTGGAGTTTCCTTTTATAGGTTTTTAAGACCATACCTAATAGGTGCTACCATAGTGTGTTTATTAGCATTAATAATGGGTATGTATTTAGCGCCATCTGCTAGTAAGGGTTTTAATGAGTTTAAATACACTTACCTTAAAAGTGGAGGAGACAACCAACAAGAAACCAAAAATGTTTACAGGCAAATAAATGACGACGAGGTTATTTATGCCACAAACTTTAATCCTTCAAGGCAATCTGCTCTAAATTTCACACTTGAGCATTTTAAGGATAATGTGTTAGAATATAAGATTAGTGCCTCTAGGTTACAGTATAATAAGGAAGACACAACGTATACCTTAACTAACTTTAATAAACGTTTGGTTGGTGCTAGAGGAGATTCTTTAATTCATTACAGAAAGTTAGATACAATCTTGCCATTTGAGTTTGATGAACTTACGCCTAATTCCTACGTGGCAGAAACACTTAATTTTAATGAACTTAATAAGTTTATTGAAGATGAAAAACGACGTGGATCAGGGAATCTAAATAGATATTTAGTGGTTGCTTATAAAAGATGGAGCACACCAGTTTCGGCTTATATACTTACTATTATAGCTGTTGCGGTTTCTGCAATGAAACGCCGTGGCGGTATGGGTATTAACCTAGCAATAGGTATTGCGGTGGCATTTAGTTTTGTCTTTCTAGATAAAGTTTTAGGTACTATCGCAGAACAAAGTGACTTCTCACCACTTGTTGCGGTCTGGTTTCCAAATGTGTCCTTTGGGATATTAGCAATCTATCTACTTTACAATGCCAAACGCTAAGCTACAAAGTTACTTACATTTTCATGTTATTGTTTTTATATGGGGTTTTACCGCAGTTTTGGGAGCACTCATATCTATCGACGCTTTACCGTTAGTGTTTTATAGAATGTGGTTAGCAAGCGGTTTTATTTTTTTGTGGATTCTTTATAAAAAGAAACCTTTAAGAATGACTGCAAAACAACTATTAATTTTGGCATCTGCAGGAATTGTGATTGCCTTGCATTGGCTAACTTTTTTTGAAGCTATAAAAGTTTCAAATGTCTCTATCACGCTAGCGCTTATTGCTACTGGCGCATTCTTTACTTCAATTATGGAACCTATTTTCTATAAGCGAAAAGTAATTTGGTACGAAGTTTTTTTTGGTGTCTTGGTTATTGCAGGTCTTTACATAATATTTAATGTAGAAACAGATTATGTTTTAGGTATTATTTTAGCATTAATATCTGCATTCTTATCTGCAGTTTTTTCCTTGATAAACGGCAAATTAGCGCAAAAAGGAGATGCTTCAGTTATTTCATTTTATGAGTTGCTAATTGGCGTAATCGCTATTACAATCTATTTAGGTTTTGATACTTTTATAGGAGAAGCATCAGCAGGATTTACTTCAGAATTTTTTCAACTTAGCAATCAAGATTGGTTATTGTTATTGGTGTTGGCATCGGTTTGTACGGCGTATGCATTTATAGCATCTGTTGCTGTTATGAAGTACCTGAGTCCATATACAATTATGCTAACTATAAACTTAGAGCCTGTTTACGGTATAATATTAGCATTTTTCATCTTTGGAAGTAAAGAAGAAATGAATCCAGAATTTTATTATGGTGCTTTAATAATTTTATCTACTGTAGTGTTAAATGGAATTCTGAAAAATAAAGACGGTATTGGCAGATTTGCTAAGCGAAGAAAAATGAGATAAGTTTTAAGTGTAATCTTAAAACTAGAATATTCACTTCCCAAAAAATGTTTGCTATATTTGTAAGCTAAAATAACAACACCTTTTATGGAATATTTAGAGTTTGAGTTGCCTATCAAAGAACTTGAAGAGCAATATGAAAAAGCAAAAAATATTGGATCAGAGAGCGAAGTAGATGTTACGGCAACCTGCAAGCAAATTGAGAAAAAACTAAATGAAACCAAAAAAGACATATATAAGAACCTTACCGCTTGGCAACGTGTTCAAATGTCTCGTCACCCTTCACGTCCCTATACATTAGACTATATTAAAGCTATTTGTGGTGATACATTTTTAGAGCTTCATGGCGATAGAAATGTAAAGGATGATAAAGCTATGATTGGTGGTCTTGGAAAAATAGGAGACCAGAGTTACATGTTTGTAGGTCAACAAAAAGGCTTTAACACCAAAACCAGACAATATAGAAATTTTGGTATGGCTAATCCAGAAGGCTACCGTAAAGCACTTCGCCTTATGAAATCTGCCGAGAAATTTGGTGTGCCAGTAGTATGTTTTGTTGATACGCCAGGTGCTTATCCAGGTTTAGAAGCAGAAGAACGTGGTCAAGGTGAAGCTATTGCAAGAAATATTTTGGAAATGACACGCCTTAAAGTGCCAATTATTGTAGTAATAATAGGTGAAGGTGCTAGTGGTGGTGCTTTAGGTATAGGTGTAGGAGATAAAGTATTAATGTTAGAGAATACTTGGTATTCTGTAATATCTCCAGAGTCTTGCTCTTCTATATTATGGAGAAGTTGGGAGCATAAAGAAGAAGCTGCAGAGGCTTTAAAGCTTACAGCTAAAGACATGAAAAAGATGAAGTTAGTCGATGAAATTGTGAAAGAACCATTAGGTGGCGCACATAGAGATAGAGACAAAACGTTCTCAACGGTAAAAGAGAAAATAGCAAGCTCTTATGCAGAGTTTAAAGACTTATCACCAAAAGATTTAGTGGAACAAAGAATGAATAAATATTCAGAAATGGGAGTCTTTAAAGGCTAATCCCTATTAAACCACTTGCTCACAAAAACCTGAAGTTGATGCTTTGGGTTTTTTTGTGCTTATTAACAGGAGAATTTAGTTATCCACAACTTGTACACATGGTAATTGTTAATATATCAAGACGGTATTTAACACGCATCATGAGTCTAAATTTTTTACATTCGCTTTATGGAGAACGTCAATCAGCAAACATCTAAAAATTACAACAGAGGACAGGTTATTTCCTTGGAAAAAGGAAAATTACCACCTCAGGCAACTGATTTAGAGGAGGTTGTGTTAGGTGCGATGATGATAGATAAAAAAGGGGTCGACGAAATTATAGATATTCTTAACCCAGATGTATTCTATAAGCAGTCTCACCAATATATTTTTGAAGCAATTTTTAAATTGTTTGAAAATAGTGAGCCTGTCGACTTATTAACCGTTTCTCAGCAACTTAAGAAAGATCAGAAACTTGAGGCTGCTGGTGGCGATTTTTACCTAGTTCAACTTACTCAAAAGGTGTCTTCTTCTGCACATATCGAGTTCCATGCGCGTATTATTTTGCAGAAATATATTCAGCGTAGTTTAATTAAAATTTCAAACGAAATAATTGAACAATCCTATGATGAGACTACAGACGTTTTTGACTTATTAGATACTGCAGAATCTAAACTCTATGAAGTTACACAAGGAAATATTAAGAGATCTTCAGAAACAGCAAGAGAGCTTGTAATACAAGCAAAGAAAAAGATTGAAGATATTTCGAATAAAGAAGGTCTTAGTGGTGTGTCTTCAGGTTTTGAGCGTGTAGATAAGTTAACTTCTGGATGGCAACCAAGTGATTTAATAATTATGGCTGGTCGTCCTGGTATGGGTAAAACTGCGCTCACATTGTCTATGGCAAGAAATGTAGCTGTAGATCAAAATATACCTGTGGCATTCTTTTCTTTGGAGATGTCTTCTGTGCAGTTAATTACACGTCTTATTTCTTCTGAAACAGGATTGTCTTCGGAAAAACTAAGAACTGGTAATTTAGAAAAGCACGAATGGGAGCAACTTAACGTAAAGGTAAAAGGTTTAGAGAAAGCTCCATTGTTTATTGATGATACACCTTCTCTCTCAATTTTCGATTTAAGAGCAAAGGCTAGACGTTTAGCATCGCAGCACGGTATTAAACTTATAATGATAGATTATTTGCAGTTAATGACAGCTGGTGGTAGCCAAAAGGGAGGAAACAGGGAACAAGAAATTTCTACTATTTCTAGAAACCTAAAAGCATTAGCTAAAGAATTAAGTGTGCCAGTAATAGCATTATCTCAATTATCTCGTGCTGTAGAAACGCGTGGTGGTAGCAAGCGTCCATTATTAAGTGACCTTCGTGAATCTGGAGCAATCGAGCAGGATGCAGATATTGTATCCTTTATATACAGGCCAGAATACTATAAGATTGAAGAATGGGATGATGAAGAACGCACGCCAACCGAAGGTCAAGCCGAATTTATTATTGCTAAACACCGTAACGGTGGTTTAGATAATATACGTCTTAAATTCGAAGGACATTTGGGTCGTTTTGCAAACCTTGAAACATTTGATTCTCCATTTGAGTTCCAATCTGCATTGAACAAGGATGATGATAATCCTTTTAGTACAGATATGCCATCTACATCACCAGAGCAAGCCTTTGGAAGTAATATGAATGATGATGAGAATGATGTTCCATTTTAAACTCCTTTTTCTTAAAACCTAACCATTTATTTGGAATAAAATTTGAGTATCTTTTCATACTATGAAAAAGATTATCTTACTACTGCTACTTTTAATCTCTGCTGAAGGATTTTCTTCCTATATCATCATTCCTATGGATGAAGATACGCAGCAAGATCATTTAAAAGCCTACGGTCTTACGTATTGGATGCTTCAGAAGCAACAAAAAGTAAAATGGTTACTAAACTATCGTGGCGGTTCTTTCCTTATGGCAGATTCTCAAGAGTTACGTAATGAATGTAAGATAAGAGGTATTTCTTTTGAAACATTAAGCGATTCAAAAACAGAGGAAATACTAACAATGATTAGCTCGCCTTCTCAAAATATGGAAGCTGTAGTTTTAGAAAAAGCACCAAAAATTGCCGTGTATTCTCCAAAAGGAAATTTGCCTTGGGATGATGCTGTTACAATGGTGCTAACATATGCTGAAATTCCTTACGAGGTAGTTTATGACAAAGAGGTTTTAAGCGATCAGCTTATATTATATGATTGGTTGCACTTGCACCACGAAGACTTTACGGGACAATACGGTAAATTTTATAGAGCATATAGAGCTGCGCCTTGGTATATCGAAGAAAAACAAAAAGCCGAAACTTTAGCGCAAGAACTTGGTTATAGTAAGGTGTCTGAGGAGAAAAGAGCTGTTGCTTTAAAAATTCGTGATTATGTAGTAGGTGGCGGCTTTATGTTTGCAATGTGCAGTGCTACAGATAGTTTTGATATTGCCTTAGCTGCTGAAGATGTAGATATTTGCGAGCCTATGTTTGATGGTGATGCAAGCGAAGCTGGTTACCAAAATAAAATAGATTATTCTAAAACATTCGCTTTTACAGATTTTACTCTAGAGCGAAGCCCAATGGTTTATGAGTTCTCTTCTATTGATACTACACCTAAAAGAAAAATTCCGCGTACTACAGATTATTTTACTTTAATGAATTATTCTGCAAAGTGGGATCCTATACCTACTATGCTTACCCAAAACCACACCAGTTTGGTAAAAGGTTTTATGGGACAAACTACGGCTTATCACTCTAAAGAAATTAAGAGTAATGTCTTGGTAATGGGAGAAAACAAAACAAATAATGAAGCGCGCTATATCCACGGTATTAAGGGCAAGGGATTTTTTACGTTTTATGGAGGACACGATCCGGAAGACTATCAGCATAGAGTAGGAGACCCAAAGACAGAGTTAGAGTTGCATCCAACTTCACCTGGTTACCGCTTAATTTTAAACAATGTATTATTTCCTGCTGCTCGAAAGAAAAAGCAGAAAACTTAATTTAAAATACGATAAGCTAAGCCTATTCTTCCAGTAAGTATACCCTTAACTTCTCTGGTGTTAGGGTTTAAAAGTAACTCTTGCTCATTATACAGTTCGTATTTCTGATAATTTAAAAAGCCAGCACGACCGTAAACCACTAAACCTTTAGTTAGATAATACTCTATAAATACTTCAGATGTAAACTCTGTAAGCTCAATATAGTGTAATGAAGTATTGTTAAGCTCTGTTCTATATTGTTCTGTTACATAGTTTAAACGTAATCCAGCATACCAAGAAGATTCTTTTACAGTGTATTTTAGATAAGCATATTGCGGTAATAAAACATTTAGTTGCCAACGGTTAGTTCCAAACCTATAATTTAACCCTATAAATGGAAATGCTAAGACGCCTTTTTGTTGTTTTCTTGCATATGCTCCAAACCTGTATGACAAACGTTCAGAAGACTTATAAGTTGCCAATGCGCCTCCACCAAATTGGTAATGCTCATTATCTATAGAGTTAAAGTTAGAAGCAAGTCTAGCTAGAGCAAATCCTTGTATTTTCCAAGAGTCATTAAAATTGTGACTAATTCCAGTGATGAGTTCTGGTTTGTATAGTCTTAGTGGGTTTGGCCCTGTAATGATTCTTTGCTGATAACTGGGTCTAAAAAACACAGTTGTAGTTTTATTAGAATTTGTATTAAAACCTAATAATAAGCCAGCATTAAATACGGTAGTGTTATAATTGGTGTTCTCTTTTGTATTACCGTTAAATTGTTGAAATTCAAAGGTTGCTATTTCTGTATATTGTGCGGAAATTGAAACTGAAAATACTAGGAGGTAGGTAAGACAAATAAACTTCATAAGGTAATATTATAATGTTATGAAGTTAAGCTTTTATTTTAATAACAACACCTTATGTATAAAACAACAAAAAACCCTTCAGTAAAACTGAAGGGTTTTTCTAAGAGAGAATGTTGTTATAATTTATTTTACTTTGTTGACAACAGCTGTGAAAGCCTCTGGATGGTTCATTGCTAAGTCTGCTAATACCTTACGATTAAGTTCGATATTGTTTTTCTTAACTGCACCCATAAACTGAGAATAAGACATACCATTTAAACGTGCACCTGCGTTAATACGCATAATCCATAATGAACGGAAGTTTCTTTTCTTAGTCTTGCGGTCTCTGTACGAATATTGCATCGCTTTGTCTACCGCATTTTTTGCTACTGTCCAAACGTTTTTACGACGTCCAAAGTAACCTTTTGCTTGCTTCATCACCTTTTTTCTTCTGGCTCTTGAAGCTACTGAATTTACTGATCTTGGCATAATTTTAATTGTTTTTGTAGTAGGCGCCCTAACTTAATTTAGGATCTTTTGTTGGCCCAACTCCATGGTTTATAATTTATTTAACCTTAGTTATAATGTCTCTAAATATTACTTTAGGTTCATCATAATCTTTACATTAGGCTCATCTGCTTTGTGTACCAAAGTAGAGTGCGTTAATGCAAGCTTTTGTTTTTTAGTCTTCTTTGTTAAGATGTGACTTTTAAACGCGTGCTTTCTTTTAATCTTACCAGACGCTGTTAGTTTAAAACGTTTCTTAGCACTGGATTTTGTTTTCTGTTTAGGCATAATTCCTAAGTTTTACTCTCTCTTTATTGTATCTGTTTTAGTGCTTTACTAAAATCAGTAATATTATTTTGTCTTCTTAGGAGCAATGAACATTGTCATTCGCTTTCCTTCTAGTTTTGGCATTTGCTCAACCTTTCCTACATCTTCTAGGTCTTGTGCTAAACGCAATAAAAGAATTTCTCCTTGATCTTTAAATACTATAGATCGGCCTTTAAAGAAAACATAAGCTTTCAATTTAGCGCCTTCTTTTAAGAACTTCTCACCGTGGTTTTTCTTAAACTCGTAGTCATGATCATCTGTATTGGGACCAAAACGAATTTCTTTTACAACCACTTTACTCGCTTTTGCCTTAATGGCTTTTTCGCGTTTCTTTTGTTCGTATAAAAATTTCTTATAATCCATAACCTTTGCCACTGGTGGCTCAGCGTTAGGAGAAATTTCTACAAGATCTAATCCTTGCTCTTCAGCAATTTTTATAGCATCTCTTGTTGGGTATATACCCATTTCTACATTGTCACCTACAAGGCGCAATTCTTTAGCTCTAATTTTGTTGTTAATCTTATGAGGGTCCTCTTTTATTTCTCTTAGAGGTCTTCTCGATCTTTTTCTACGTATTGCTATGGCTTACTTATTTTAAAACTGAAATAAATCAGTTGTTGTTAAACTTCAAATGTTTTGAGGGTTTTAGAAATCTCTTCGTTTACAAGTTTTGAAAACTCTTCAACTGTCATTGTTCCTAAATCCTCTCCACCGTGTTTACGTACAGAAACCGTACCATCATTTTCTTCTTGCTCTCCAACTATCAACATATATGGTATTTTGTTGACTTCTGCTTCACGAATCTTCTTACCCATTGTTTCACTTCTATGATCCGTAAGGGCGCGAATTTCGTGATTTTCAAGCAAATTTAAAACTTTTTTGCTGTAATTCTCATATTTCTCGCTGAGTGATAGGATAATAGCTTGTTCTGGCATTAACCATAATGGGAAGTTTCCGGCAGTATGTTCTAGTAATATTGCCACAAAACGCTCCATACTTCCAAATGGAGCTCTGTGAATCATAACTGGTCTATGCAACTCATTGTCACTGCCTTTATATGTCAGGTCAAAACGTTCTGGCAGATTGTAGTCTACCTGAATTGTGCCAAGTTGCCAGCTTCTGCCAAGTGCATCTTTAACCATAAAGTCTAATTTAGGGCCATAAAATGCGGCTTCGCCAGTTTCAACTATGTAATTTAGACCTTTATCTTTAACAGCACTTAAAATTGCATTTTCTGCTTTTTCCCAATTTTCTTCTTTACCAATATACTTGTCAGGATTTTCAGGATCTCTTAATGATACTTGTGTTGTGAAGTTTTCAAAGCCTAAACTAGAGAAAACATACATTGTAAGATCTATTACCTTTTTAAACTCTTCATCTAATTGATCTGGCGTACAAAAGATATGGGCATCATCTTGGGTAAAGCCTCTTACACGAGACAAGCCGTGAAGCTCACCACTTTGCTCGTAACGGTAAACTGTCCCAAATTCTGCATAACGCTTAGGTAAATCTCTGTAAGACCAAGGACTGTTATTGTATATTTCGCAGTGGTGCGGGCAGTTCATAGGTTTTAATAAAAACTCTTCGCCTTCTGCTGGTGTTGAGATTGGCTGAAAACTGTCTTCGCCATATTTGGCATAGTGCCCAGATGTTACATATAATTCTTTTTGCCCAATATGTGGTGTTACAACCATTTCATATCCAGCCTTTTTCTGTGCTTTTTTTAAGAAATTTTCAAGACGTTCTCTTAATGCTGCACCTTTAGGTAGCCATAGCGGCAAACCTTGACCAACTTTTTGTGAAAAAGTAAACAAGCTAAGTTCTTTTCCTAACTTTCTGTGGTCGCGTCTTTTAGCTTCTTCTAAAAGCTCTAAGTATTCCTTTAATTCTTTCTGCTTTGGAAAAGAAACTCCATAAACTCGTGTAAGTTGAGGGTTTTTCTCATCGCCACGCCAATATGCGCCTGCAATATTTAATAGCTTAACAGCTTTAATAATGCCAGTGTTAGGTATGTGGCCACCACGGCATAAATCTGTAAAGTTACTATGGTCACAAAAAGTAATGTCACCATCTGTTAAGTTCTCAATTAATTCAACCTTAAAAGGGTTGTTTTCGTTCTTATAAAACTCTAGAGCTTCGGCTTTAGTTACAGAGCGTAATTGAAACTCGTGTTTGCCACGTGCTATTTCTAGCATTTTATCTTCAATCTTCTTAAAGTCGTTTTCAGAAATCTTCTGATCACCAAAATCTATATCGTAATAAAAACCATTGTCAATAGCAGGTCCTATGGTTAATTTTATACCAGGATAAAGCTGTTGTAAAGCATCTGCCATAACGTGAGATGTAGAGTGCCAAAATGCTTTTTTACCTTCTTCGTCACGAAATGTAAATAAGATTAGGCTACCATCTTCATGAAGAGGTGTTGTGGTTTCTACCTTTGTACCGTTAAAGCTTGCAGAAATTACGTTTCTGGCAAGGCCTTCGCTTATACTTTTGGCGACATCCATTGCTGTAGCGCCAGCTTCAAATTCTTTTACACTGCCATCTGGCAAAGTGATATTGATCATAGTGATAAAATTAAGGTTGCAAAGATAATGGGATTGCAATAGTTACGCAATAATCCTATATAGAATATCATAGGAGTATTAGGTTAATTGTAGCTTAAGAAAATTAAGTTGTTTTTTTCTCTCTTTTGTCTGGCATTGGTCCTCTTAAATGTATAACTAGTCCATTAAGGAAATTTCTTAAAAATTGATCACCACACTCTACATATTTAGGATGGTCTTCTTTTCTAAAAATTGCCCCTAACTCGCTTTTTGTAACCTTAAAATCTACCAATGCACATATCTGTACAATATCGTCATCCCTTAGTTTTAATGCAACTCGTAATTTTTTAAAAATGTCATTATTAGTTAAAGCCATAAAATAATCTTTGTTTATAATTGGCAAGATATTGCTTTTCTAAAGAACCTAAATGTTAACTATCTATTTTTAAAAGGCAGTGTAATATATTTATGTTTTTCCTATTGTAATCTCGTATCTTTGCACACTTAAAATTTTAAGCTATGGTTTATAGATTTAGAGTTGTACTCGATACTGTTGAAGATGTTTTTAGAGATATAGAAATTTTAAAAACAAATTCATTAGAAGATTTACACAATGTTATTACCCAATCTTTTGGGTTTGATGGTACAGAGATGGCTTCTTTTTACGTTAGTGATGATGAGTGGAGCCAAGGAGAAGAGATTGTGCTTTTTGATATGAGTGAAGGTGTTAGTAAAGTGAGGATGATGAATGAAACAGCTATTGAAGATGTTTTTTCTCAGAGCAATACTAAGATGATTTATGTGTATGACTTTTTAAGTATGTGGACATTCTATGTAGAGCTAGCAGATATTTCTGAACAGGCAGAAGGTGTAGATTACCCTAACCTTATGTATGTTCATGGGCAATTGCCAGATAGTCCTCCAGATAGAGAGTTTGAGGCAGAAGATTTAGGCGGTGATGAATACGAGAACGAATTTCAGGACGACTTAGATATAGACGATTATGACAATCTGGATTTTGATGAAAACTGGAACTAATACTTGTCTTGTAAAATTTATTAATTTAAAATAATACTAGTTAATGATTAACTTATATAACGCTCAAATAGAAAACTTAAGTATTCATAGAATAGGTAACAAAAGCCGTAATGAATCTTATTTTATGTCACAAAGTCCTTATGTGTTGAGTGATGAGTTAACGCCACTTATAAAAGAATTTTTTTTAAAGTCTTTTAGAGAAAAAGAAGAGACGTATTACAATTTTACGCACGAGGCAGATTTAGAGTTTCACGAACTATTTAATGTAGCCTCTAAAATTTTTGAGCAACCAGAAGTGGCTCATGAGCAGTCTAAAAAAATTGCTTCATTATTATATGAAACATCTAGTCATCCACATATTAAAAGTGGAGAGCTATATGTAGTGTACTTTGAAAATGTACAGCTAGATAATGAGAAAATGAGCGCAATAGGGATCTTTAAAAGTGAATTAAAAAGTGATTTTCTTCAGTTTAAAGAAAAACAAGATAACCTAGACCTTATCCTTGAGCAAGGTGTTAACTTGAACAAATTAGATAAAGGTGCTCTAATTTTCAATAAAAATAAAGAAGAAGGTTATAAGATCTTGTCTGTTGACTCAAATCGCTACGATACCAAATATTGGTTAGAGCAGTTTTTAGGCGTAGATGTTTTTGCCGATGATAATTTCTTCACTAAAAACTACTTAAAATTTTGCCAGAACTTTGCTAAAGATGTTGTAAATCCTGCTGAAGATAAAAAGGAGGAAGTGATGTTTATGAATCGTGCAGTTAATCATTTTGCTAAGAATGATAAGTTTGAAGAATCATCGTTCTTAAACGAAGTTATTGATAACCCAGATCTTATTCCAGAGTTTAAACATTACAAGGTAGAGAAAGCCCCTAAGTATAAAATTGAAGACTTAACAGAATTTCCAATTTCTAATACAGCAGTAAGTGCTTCAAGAAAATCTATAAAGAATACAATTAACCTAGATACTAATATTCAAATTAAAATGGATTTTATTAATCCAGAAAGTGCTGAAAAGTTTGTTGAAAAAGGTTGGGATGAAGAAAAGCAGATGTACTATTACTTAGTTTACTTTAATAAAGAAGAAAAGAATTAATTAAGGTACAGGGTCATATCCAGAGCCACCAAATGGGTTACAACTAAAAATACGCTTTATACCAAGCCAGCTGCCTTTAATGGCGCCGTGTTTTTGTAGTGCCTCAACCGTATATTGTGAACACGTTGGTTCGTATCTACAAGTTTTAGGGGTTAGCGGCGAAATATATCGCTGGTAACCCCTAATTAATATGATGAAAAAGCGTCTTAACATATACTATTATAAATTAAAGACAGTACCATCTTTACCGTCTTTAAGTTCAATATCTAGTTTTGCCAACTCGTCTCTAATTTTATCGCTTGTAGCAAAGTCTTTGTTAGCTCTTGCTTCTGCTCTAAGTTGTATAAGAAGTTCTAGAGTGCCACTTAATTTATCTGAGCTAGAATCTGTAGCAGTATTACTATTTGCATTTTCTAATCCTAAAACATCAAATACAAACGCATTAAGTGTTTCCTTTAAAATACTTAGGTCTTCTTTTGTAATGGTGTCTTTGTTATCGTTAACTGTGTTTATAAGTTTAACGGCATCAAATAATTTAGCTATTAATACTGGACTATTGAAGTCATCATTCATTGCAGTATAGCAGCTGTTCTTCCAGGTTTCAACATCTACAGAAGATGTATTGCTGGTAGGAAGGCTGTCTAACATATTTATAGCGGTCATTAGTTTAAAGTAACCTTTTTCAGATGCTAATAATGCCTCATCACTAAAATCAAGAATACTTCTGTAATTAGCTTGTAACATAGAAAACCTAACAACACTTGGTAAATATGCTTTGCTTAAAATATCATTATCACCGGTAAACATTTCATTAGGTAAAATGTAGTTACCGGTACTTTTAGCCATTTTCTTACCGTTTAGGGTTAGCATATTGGCGTGCATCCAATAGTTTACAGGATCTTTACCCGAAGCTGCTTTGCCTTGTGCTATTTCACATTCATGATGAGGGAACTTTAAATCCATACCACCACCATGAATATCAAATTGTTCTCCTAAGTATTTTGTGCTCATTACAGTACACTCAAGATGCCAGCCAGGAAAGCCATCACTCCAAGGCGAAGGCCATCTCATTATGTGTTGTGGTTCAGCTTTTTTCCAAAGCGCAAAATCTTGAGGGTTTTTCTTGTCGCTTTGTGCGGCAAGTTCTCTTGTGTTTGCGATCATGTCTTCTAACTTACGACCGCTTAAAATGCCATAGTTATTAGATGAATTATATTTTAAAACATCAAAATATACAGAGCCGTTAGCTTCATAAGCAAAGCCTTTGTCTATAATATCTTTAATAATTTCAATTTGTTCAACAATATGTCCTGTAGCGGTAGGCTCTATACTTGGCGGAAGATTATTGAATTTTCCTAAGGTGTTATGAAAATCTACAGTGTAGCGTTGTACTACTTCCATAGGTTCAATTTGTTCTAGGCGAGCTTTTTTAGCAATACGATCTTCACCTACTTCTGCATCATTCTCTAAATGGCCTGCATCTGTAATATTACGGACATAGCGCACTTTGTATCCAAGATGTTTTAGGTAACGAAACACCAAGTCGAAAGAAATAAATGTCCTACAATTCCCTAAATGAACATTGCTGTAAACCGTAGGGCCGCATACATACATTCCTACATGGTGTTCATCTATTGGCTTAAAAATTTCTTTTTGTCCAGAAAGTGAGTTGTAAATCTGAAGATTCTTGGCCTGCTCTAAGATCATAATTGCAGCGCTTTTTTTATTTAAAATTCGGTATCAAGTTTTATGTAATCTAAAAACTCGCGTTTTGTCTCTTTGTCTTTAAATTGTCCGCCAAACTCGCTAGTAACAGTACTGCTATCTATATCACGAATTCCTCTGCTGTTTACGCAAAGATGTTTGGCATCTATAACACAGGCAACATCTTCTGTGCCTAATACTTTTTGAAGTTCTTCAACAATTTGTAAAGTTAATCGCTCTTGCACTTGTGGTCGCTTTGCGTAGTAATCTACAATTCTGTTCATTTTAGAAAGGCCTACTACATTTCCTTTTGAGATGTAAGCTACGTGTGCTTTTCCTACAATAGGAAGTAAATGGTGTTCGCAGGTAGAGTAAACAGTAATGTTTTTTTCAACTAGCATTTCACCGTATTGGTACTTGTTTTCAAAAGTAGATGCTTTTGGCTTTCTGTCTGGATGTAGACCGCCAAAAATTTCTTTAACAAACATTTTGGCAACGCGTAAAGGTGTGCCCTTAAGACTGTCGTCTGTAAGATCCATACCAAGAGTTTCTAAAATACGCTTTACATCATCTTGTATTAAAGTGATTTTTTCTTGGTCATCAAGATCAAAAGCGTTGTCTCTTAATGGGGTCTCTCTACTTGCTCCTGCGTGATTGTCACCACGTTCTTCTACATTTTCTAATAAATCGTCTAGCTTCATAAATTTACAACCAACTTTATATAAATATTAAGGGTGCAAAGATACTGATTAATTACATGAAATCACTAGAGATAATTAATTGACCATTTTCTATCTTATTTAACACAATTTTTACAGAATTTTAGTACTTTTCCGCACTTAACGGATAAATAAGACTTATGAAGAATATTACTCCTAAGTATTGGGTGTTAATTTGTTTTGTGTTAATAAACTTAGGTGTTAGTGCGCAAATTAACAATATATATAAGATACCATCAGACTCTCAGGTGGTTACTTTAGTAGAGGAAGTTTATAGTGAAAATTCTGAAAAAGAAATATTTAACAGAAAAGCACGTTATAATTTTATTAAGAATCTGCTTCAAAAAAGAATTGTTGTCACTTCAGACAAAGACATTTTAAATAAAATAGAAGATGAGGTTTATCTTTCTGAAGTGCCGGTTTTTAATACATTCAATGCATCGTTAAAGAAACCGTTAAGCTTTAATCTAGCTAATTTTAATCCATTAATATATAATATTAATTGGTATGATGTAAAGCCACATTATTATAAAATAGATAATCAAAATTTATTACTTATTGTATTTCCCCAAGAAGTAAACAACACTACTGAAAGATAGACTATGAAGAAATTACTACCCTTACTATTTTTATGTTTCACATTTATATGTAATGCACAGGATGTAAATATGCAAAACGGTTCATCTTCACAATGTACTGGTATGTTTTATGATTCTGGTGGGCCAAGTGGAGCACCTCAATCTAATGAAAATTTAATATATACATTTTGTCCAGATTTTGCAGAAGGTGCTATTCAATTTGATTTTACATTTTTTCAAACTCAACAGAATGTTGATATAATGACAATATATGATGGAGATGATACAACAGCTCCTGTAATTGGAATGTATTCAGGAAATATAATGGATCCTTTCACTGTTGTGGCATCTTCTTTAAACCCTACAGGTTGTTTAACGGTTGAGTATATATCAAACCCAACTGGAAATGCACCTGGATGGGAAGCAGAAGTGTCTTGTTATGTACCTTGTCAAATTATAACACCACAGATAGACTCTGTTACACCATCAGTATTTGTCAATGATATATATCGAACTTGTTTAGGAGATGAATTAACACTTACTGGAAGCGGAACTTTTTCAGAAGGGTATGATGAAAACCCTGTGTTTAACTGGGCATTTGGTGATGGTACTACCGCTGTGGGAGAAACAGTAACTCATACCTATGCAGCAAGTGGAGGTTATGAAGTAATACTGTCTATTACAGACCAATATAACTGTACGAGTGTAATGCCTGCTACACAAGTTATTCAAGTAGCTACAGAACCAGATTTTACAGGTACTTCTGCTGCGGATTCTGAAATTTGTATAGGTGAAACTACTGATATTACAGGAAATGTAAGCCCTGTTGATTTTACAGTGGAATGCACACCACCGGTTGCGGGTACTACATTTTTACCAGATGGAGATGGAGTTTCCTATGAAACTTGTATAACAGTAGATTGTTTTAACGATGGGCAAACACTAGATGATATTAGTAATTTTCTTCAGGTTTGTATAAACATGGAGCATTCCTATATAGGAGATTTAGATATAGAGCTAACCAGTCCAAGTGGTGAGTCAATTTTTATAAGACAACAAGCTGGAGGCGGCACTTTTTTAGGGTGTCCTATAGATGATACTACTTCTGGTCCAGGTACTGGTAGACAATATTGTTTTGACCCTAATGCAACAGTAGATTTAACAGGAGCACCTACAGATGGTGGTTGTCCAAGTGGAACTAGTATTACGCCAGGAACTTATATGACAGATGAACCATTCACTGATTTGTTAGGCTCTACTCTTAATGGTGACTGGTGTTTAACTATCACAGATAATATAACTCTTGATGACGGTTACATTTTTGAATGGTTTTTAGATTTTGATTCAAGTATTGTTCCACCAGACCAATCTTTTACACCAGTAATAACCAATGAAGAATGGCAAGCAGATCCAACAATTGTAGCAACAAATGGTAATGTTATTACAGTTGAGCCAGATACAGTAGGGCAAAATTGTTATACTTACATAGCTGAAGATGATTATGGTTGTACGTATACAGAGACAGTATGTATAGATGTATTACCTACTCCTGTAGCTAATATGCCACAAGACATTGTTTTATGTAATGAAATATCACCTATAGTAGTTGATTTAACAGAGAATGATGATGATGTGCTAGGAACCCAAACTGCTGCAGATTATACAATTACATATCATGAATCTCAAGCAGATGCAGATATGGGTATGCCGTTAATTGCAGATCCGACAATGTTCACGCCATCATCAAACCCACAAACTATTTTTGTAAGGATAGAAGATGCAACATCGGGAAATTGTTATGATACTGCTTCGTTTACAATTTCATCATTTACTGCAGAAGTTGGCCTTTTAGATGATCTAACGCAATGTGATAATGGAACTCCAGATACATCTTTGTTTGATTTAACAGAGAACGAATTAAATGCATTAAATGGGCAAGATCCTAATGATTTTACAGTAACATATCATACTACTCAAGCTAATGCAGATGCAGGAATGCCTAGTATTCTTACGCCTAATGCATATTTGAATACTGCAAACCCAGAATTAATTTATGTACGTGTCGAAAATAATTTAAATGTTGATTGTTACGATACAGGTAGGTTTTCTTTAATTGTAAATGTTCAACCTATTGCAAATGAGCCACAAGATATTGAGCTATGCTCTACAGGTGGAGGAATAACTTTTGACCTTACAGAGAATGATGATGATGTTCTTGGAGCTCAAACAGCTTCAGATGTTACTATAACATATCACGAATCTCAAGCAGATGCAGATTTAGGAACGCCGATAATTCCTAATGCAACTAGTTATACAGCAGGATCTAACCCTCAAACAATTTTTGTAAGAATAGAAGATGCAAATTCTGGAGAATGTTTCGATACTAATAGTTTTGTAATTTCAAGCTTTGAAGTATCTATAGGAGAGTTGGAAGATTTTGCTCAATGTGAGTCAGATGGGCCAGGCACTTCAACATTCGATTTAACTCAAAATGATGATGAAGCTTTAAATGGTCAAGACCCAAATAATTACACAGTAACATACCATTCTAGTCAGGCAGACGCAGATAATGATGTTGTTGTTGCAGGAGACCCTACAGCCTATCAAAATACTTCTAACCCTCAAACAATTTTTGTGAGAGTAGAAGAAAACTCATCTGTAGATTGTTTTGTTACTGATACTTTTACCTTAACAGTAAATGATACTCCAATTGCTAATATGCCTCCAAACCTTGAACAGTGTTCAACAGGAGGTCCATCTCAATTATTTGATTTAACTCAGGTTGAAGGTGATGTATTAGGAGGTCAAGATGCAACTCAGTTTTCAATCACATATCATAATTCTCAAGCAGATGCAGATGCTAATATTCCAATAGTAGAAGATCCTACGGCATACCCTAATATGTCTAATCCTGAGACCATTTTTGTGCGTATTGAAAACAATATAGACTCTAGTTGTTATGACACCACTAGCTTTCAGCTTATTGTAAATGATAGACCTTCAGTTGCTGCAGCTCCTCAAGATTTAGAAGAGTGTGAAGATGCAATGGGTAACGCATTTTTTAATTTAGAGACAAATACACCTTTAGTTTTGGGAGCGCAAGACCCTAATAGTTATGATGTAACATATTATGAAAGTCAATTAGATGCAGACACGCCTAATGCACCAATTGGAAATACTACTAATTATACTGCATTATCCAATCCGCAGATAATTTATATAAGAATTCAAAATACAGCTTCTCCAGAATGTTATGAAACAGTAAGTTTTCAAATCGAATCTTTCTCTGTTGCTATTGGGGAGCCAGATGATCTTTTTGCATGTGATGAGGGGACAGGTGGTTTTGCAGAATTTAATTTAACTAATAATGACAACAGTGTTTTAGCTGGGCAAGATCCGTTTTTATACACAGTTACCTATCACGATACACAAGCAGGCGCGGATATAAATGATGCCAGTATACCAGACCCGACAGCATACACTAATTCTGCAAACCCTCAAACTGTGTTTGTAAGAGTAGAAAATGATGAAAATACAACTTGTTATTTAACGACATCTTTTCAACTTGAGACTACCCCAAGCGCACCTATCCAGGATCCAGAGCCTTTGGAGGTGTGTGACACGGACAACGACGGTTTCTCCGAGTTCGACCTTGACAGCACGAGCAACG
>NZ_PAZX01000002.1:0-47879 GCF_002716225.1 Croceibacter sp.
AATATAAAACCTTTTTTTAAACTACAAAACAATTTTTAAAAAAATATTTTTTTGCCGTTTTCACTAACGCCTTTCGTTGTTAGCGGGTGCAAATATACATCCCTTTTTGAATCCCACAAGCATTTATTTCAACTATTTTAAAAATAATTTTCAGTTTAAACATAAGATGCTGATTTTTAGAGACTATAGAAATAAAAAAATTACAAGAAAAAATCCCAAACTATTCCAAACCTTACCACAAAGTCTCTATAAGGGTAGTTTGGTGCTGTAAAATTATTATTGCCGAGTAGTATAGAATTTGCATTTTCAAGCTTAAAAAAGACTCTTGCCTGCCTTATTTTAGCATTAAAAAAGAAATCGACTGCTGGAAAGCCTTCAATTCTTTCATCATTTTGAACAAAAAAATCTGAAAGTACAGGATCATATCCATTGGCATTAAAACCTGAAAAATATTTACCTGTAAAACCAGCTTGAAGGTATAGTGCTTTTTTGAACCAATAGTCTTGATAATATAATGAGTGTCTTAAAACAACCTCTGGAACATTAAATACAGTATCTCCATCTGAAACATTTTGATACATTATAGTATTAGCTAATCCAAAATAGCCAAAATTAAAATTGTTTTGAAATTTTATCCTTAAGTAGCTTACAGTTTCATCATACTGTATTGGCTTAACTTGGTCTTCTTCGTTTAAGCCGAAGTAAGTGTAATTATCTATTATCGTATTTGAGGCTGTTAACTTACCGTATTTATCAGATTGTAATCTAACTTCAAAATTTTGGATTGACTCGTTACTAAAATCATTTTGCCAATTATAGTTTATATAATCACTTTGATATAACTGAAACGTGTAATTAGGAGATCGGTCATTAGAGCTTATTGTCGCACCTATGTTTAATTCATCAATTATACTATAGGAAGCATCTGCTAAAAAATAATTACCATTAGTATCGCCAGAGACACTCGTCATTAAGTTCGCTTTCACTTTAAACTTCCCTATTGTATTAAAGTATTCTGCTCCTACCTGAGGTATTTCACCCAAAAGCCTATTAGCTATAAAAGTGTTATCAACGTTTACTGTCCTATTATAACCATAATTAAAGTCTGTATAACCTGCCTTAACTGTAAATTCACCTAATGTTTTATTATAGTAGGTTAATCTACCTTCATTATATATATCTTGAAATTCAGTTAGGTTTTGTAAATCTGTAGTTTCAAAAGAGTCTCCAAAAAGTGAGCTAGGTGTAATTTGAGTATACTCTAGTTCTTTGTCTGTGAATTTCATTTTATGCCCTACAGATACTTCATTGTTTGGTATTGAATCGGAGGACTTTATTATATAGTATTTGTGATCTAGATAAAATCGCCTGGAATCCATCAAACTTTGGGCATCTTGAAAATTAACCTCTAATACACTTCTATCATCAAATTCCTGTATTTCGTCTATATATTGTTGAACAGCTTCTTCTGTTAATCCTCCATTTTCATTTATTGTGTAGTCTTGCGCTACAAAATGACTCTTTATATAGTATCTTTTGTTTTTAGTATTATAACTAAAGCCTAATCTTAAATTACCAACACTTGTTAAAGAGCTTTGGAACTTCCCTAAAGATCTTAATCCTTTGTAGGCAACAAAGAAGTTAAATTGGGGTGACGTATTAGATGTAAATAAAGCATCTAAATTCTGTCCTTGTTCTAATACGGTTTTAAAATACAACTCTGTAAAAGGTGTAGCAACATTATAGTAGTTTATGTCTTCTACTTCATAATGATTAAAGTGTTTTGCTCTCGCACCAAATTTTGGTGCTATATAGACATCATTGAATTCATATCCCAATTTAGTATAAGGTTGGCCAACATTATTAAAAGGGAGCAATTCAAAATCATCTTTTTGTAAATAGTTCCATTTATAGTCCTTATATATAGACAAGGTTGTATCTACATAGGTAGTATCATTTTTCGCAGATATAATTTTATAATCTGTAATTGGAGGTCGCTCTCTTTTATCTATTACGGTTTGTTGACTATTATTTTGCCTGTTTTGAGTGCCTGTTGGATTTATTTCTGAACCTATAAAATCTTGAGCAGTCATTGTAGTTGCCCAAGTGATTAAAACAGAAAGTAGAAGAAGTTGTTTCATTATATATATTACTGAAGCAAAAGTATGTTTTTTTAACGAGTCTATTTCTTATAAATTGTTTGCTATGACCTTATCTATTTTAATACTTTAGCACCCATGTTATTACCGCAATACTTATTAGATGTTATAGAGTGTGGCACAGACGAAGCTGGAAGAGGTTGTCTTGCAGGTCCAGTTACAGCAGCAGCCGTTATTCTTCCACAAGGCTTCAATAATCCCGTTTTAAATGACAGTAAAAAATTAACTCATAAACAAAGAGATTTACTAAGACCAATTATTGAAACAGAAGCTGTTTCATTTTCTGTTATACATATAGATATAGATACTATAGATACGATAAATATTCTTAATGCATCTATTTTAGGGATGCAGGAATCTATAAGAAGTCTACAAACAAAACCTGAACATATAGCTGTAGATGGCAATAGGTTTAAACCTTGTGATGATATTCCTTATAAATGTATTATTAAAGGTGACGGCAAATATTTAAATATTGCTAGCGCATCTATATTAGCAAAAACATATAGGGATAACTATATGGAGAAAATACACGAAGAATTTCCGATGTACAATTGGAAACAGAATAAGGGGTACCCAACTAAAGAACATAGAGAAGCTATAAGAACTCACGGCCCTTCAAAATATCATAGAAAAAGCTTTAGGCTATTACCAGAACAATACCAATTTAACTTTTAATATCTTAAATAGTCTGTTCACTAAAATACAGATGGTCTTGTTACATTTGTAAAAATTGAATTGCTATGAAAAAGTACCTTTTCCTATTAATAGGTATTACAATACTAGGATGTACAAAGAAGACATCTCAATCAGAAACTCTGGCACATTACGCTCCTAAAGATGCCGCTATAGTTTTTAGCATTAAAAGTTTAGACATCTTTACTTCTAATCTTCAGAATAATGAATTTATTTATGACAATTCAGATTTTCACCTCAACCAAGATACTAAGGAGGTTTTACAAAATTTAAAATATATTAAAACGCCTAATAGCGCATTACTATCATTTTCTAAAATCGGTCAAAATGAATTTGGGTTTACGTTTATCACTAAAGACTCACCTAATTTAATACAGACAGACTCCATAGCTAATAAAACTATTGAAAGTCAAGATTACTCAAATAAGACAATAAAAAAACTAACTTTAGAAAACTCGGTATCCTACGCCACCACTTTAGACAGTATTTTTATAGCCAGCAACTCTAAATTGCTAATTGAGAATGCAATTAGAAATTACAGTAATAATATTAAGAACCAGGATTTAAAGGAATTAATAGACACAAGCGGAGATGGCACTTCAGTTTTTATTAATACAACATACTTTAATACAGCATTCAACGATTACTTTTCAAACACTAAAAATCTCCCTATTGAAAAGTTTACCACCAACTTATCTCTAGATCTCGAAATAAGCCAAAAAACTCTTCAACTAAATGGTGTAGCAATTACTAACGATTCTATTCCCAAAATTCTTGACATTTTTAAAGGTGTAGAACCTCAAGAAACTCACATCGCTAAAATTACTCCTTTAAGTGCTACAGGCTTTTACTCTTTTACATATAACAGTTTTGAAATATTAAGAGAAAATTTAAAAACGTATCACGCTAAGGATAGAGCTTTAAACCCTGTTTCAAACGAAGCCTTTTTTAACTCTTTAAATGAAGTTGGAGTAATTTATAATAATGACCAGAGCATAGTTACTGTTCATTCTCTAGATCCTGATGTAACTGAACAAGCTTTAATAAGCCAACAAGATGAAGAAAAAAGTTATAGAGATGTTACTATTTTCAAATTAAGCTCATCTAATATGTTTACTGAAGCTTTAAACCCTCTTATAACTATTGAAGGATTAAATTACTATACAAGAATAAAAGACTATTACCTTTTTGCTAAGGATACAGAAGCACTTGAAAACATTATCGCTAATTACCAAAACAAATCAATCTTAGGAGAACAAGATTATTACATAGATGTTTCAAAAAGCTTGAGTGATGAAAGCTCTATATTAATGGTAACAAATACAGATGAGCTAAAAAACAAGCTTCCTAATATCGTGGACTCAAAATTTAAATCATCTGCTGAGAAAATTAAATTTAAAGATCATAAGCTTGCTGCACTTCAATTTATATACGAGCGTAATTTTGCACACGTACACGCTATAATTGAAAAAGCTGGTGCAAAGTCATCATCTAATGGCATCTCTCAAGTTGCAACAGTAAAACTAGATGCTAGTTTACAGAACACGCCTAGGCTTTTTAAAAATCATACTAACAAAACCAGAGACATTGTAGTGCAAGATGTATCTAACACCCTATATCTTATATCGAACAAAGGAAAAATAAAGTGGAAAAAAAATCTTGGCGCTGCCATTTTAGGAGACATAACAGAAGTAGATTTATATAGAAATGGCAAATACCAACTTGCATTTGCTACTCAAGACAAATTATATGTTTTAGATAGAAATGGTAAAGAAGTAGAAAATTTCCCAATAGAATTTAAGGATCCTATTACTCAACCACTAGCTGTATTCGATTATGACCGTAACAGAAAATACAGATTTCTAGTAACCCAAGGAAATTCTGTGCTTATGTATAATAAGGACGCAAAACGTGTTACTGGATTTAAATTTGACAAAGCAGACAAGACCATAGTAACACAACCTAAACATATTAGAATTGGCAGCCGAGATTACATCTTAGTAATGTCAAATTCTGGAAAGCTAAATATCTTAAGTAGAACTGGAACAGAACGTGTTTCTATTAAGACCAATCTAGATATCTCAGATAACAATTGGTATAAGTATGAAAACACGTTTGCCAATACCAATGAAAATGGTGAGCTAATGCAAATTTCAGAAAAAGGGAAACTAAATATTACAAAACTAGGATTACCACAAGATCATTATATAGAAAGTACAAACAAGACATTTGTAAGCTTAGCTGAAAATAAATTAACTATAAAGGGTAAAACGATAGAGTTAGATTTTGGGCTGTATACAAGACCTCAGATATTTTATATTAATAATAAAATTTACGTGAGTGTTACAGACACACAGTCTCATAAAGTGTATTTATTTGATAGTAATGGTATACTAAGACCTAACTTCCCTGTGTATGGTAATTCTCAAATTGATTTTGAAAATATGGATTCAGACAATAATTTAGAGTTTGTCGTAAAAGGCGAAGAAGATAGTGTCCTTATATATAAGGTAAACTAACCTTTAAGTTCAGCTTCAAACAAATTTAAAAAGTGATGTAATAGTTTTTCTCTTACATCATTCATATTCACTTCTGCAACACCAAGCTCTACATTAAGAGATGTAACTGCTTTCCCTTTTATGCCACAAGGTATCATATTATCAAAATAACCAAGGTTAGTATTTACGTTCAAAGCAAATCCATGCATAGTTACCCAACGGCTTGCCCTAACACCCATTGCACATATTTTTCGTGCAAACGGTGTACCTACATCTAACCAAACACCTGTCTCTCCTTTACTACGCTCAGAAGTTATGCCGTAATCTTTAAGGGTAAGAATAACCATTTCTTCTAACAGCCTAAGATACTTATGTATATCTGTAAAGAAATTTTCAAGATCTAAAATAGGGTATCCAACAATTTGTCCTGGACCGTGATAAGTAATATCGCCACCTCTATTTATCTTGTAAAAAGTAGCATCAATCTCTTTAAGGTAATCTTCTGTAACCAATAGGTTTTCAAAGTCACCACTTTTACCTAAAGTATAAACGTGAGGATGCTCAACAAATAAAAGATAGTTTGGGGTTTCCAACTCTAAGTCTTCTCTTCTGTTTCGTATTTTCAAATCAAGAATTTCTTTAAAAAGTTGTTCTTGATAGTCCCAAGTGTCCTTATAATCTTTAAGACCTAAATTTTGAAGTGTAATTTGCTTATTCATCTCTGCAAATTTCGTGAAAATTTATGAGTAATACCTTTTTTAAGCCTTTTGTCGAAACTACACTACATCTTATAGAATTCATAGCAACAAACAGGGCTTTAATTTTGCACTTCGTTAATATATTAACTGTTTTTAATGAATTATCTTTAATAATCATATTTTTAAGTATTGAATCCTCATCTATGAAAAAAATTACATTATTTGTATTGCTGTGTTGTTTTGTCTTCTCGGGCTTTTCTCAAGAAAATTTATGGCAATTAGCCGAAGTTTCTAAAATAGAACAATCTTCACAATTTTTAAGACGTTCAAACCCTACTAAATTTTCATTATACACTTTAAACTTAAACTCTCTTTCAAACACATTATCTAAAACACATCTAAGCAAAGCCAAAGATGTCTTATTAAAGTTTCCTTTAGCAGATGGTAATTTTGAAACCTTTAGAGTAACAGAAAACTCTAACTTTCAAGATGGGTTACAAGCTAGTCATCCAAACATTAGAGCTTATAAAGGAGTTAGTTTAAAAAACAAATCAACCGTTATTAACTTTAGCGTTTCTCCAACAATGGGCTTAAACGCTATGATTACATCAGGAAAATTTGGCTCATTCTTTATAGACACTTACACAAAAGATAAGGCAACATATATGGCATATGAGCGCCAAAATCTTCCAGCTCCAGATGAAGCGTTTCAATGTGAGGTTATTGGTAACTCAGCATTAAATCAACTACCTAACTCGTCATCTAGTAAAAATGCAAATGATGGTGTATTAAGAAACTACAGATTGGCATTAGCTTGTACGGGAGAGTATGCGCAGTTTCACTTAGATGCTGCAGGTATTCCTATTACAGACATCACAACGCCAGATTCTGAAAAGAAAGCTGTTGTTTTAGAAGCTATGAATGTTTCTATGACAAGAGTAAATGGTATTTACGAGAGAGATATTTCTATTCATATGGATATTGTAGACAATAATGAAGACATAATTTTTCTAAATTTTGCTACAGATCCTTATGTTAATGAAGATGGTGTATCTATGCTTGCTACAAACCAAGCTACGTGTGATGGTATAATAGGAGAAGAAAATTATGATATAGGTCATGTGTACAGTACCGGTGGTGGTGGTGTAGCATTTCTGGGTGTACCTTGTAGCTTACAAAAAGCTGGTGGTGTTACAGGTTTGCCAGAGCCAACAGGAGATCCATATTGGGTAGATTATGTATCACACGAAATGGGACATCAATTTGGTGCAAATCATACACAAAATAATGACTGCCAAAGAAATGGCAGTACATCTATGGAACCAGGAAGCGCCTCTACTATCTTAGGATATGCAGGTATTTGCGCTCCAAATGTTCAAACAAATAGTGATGCACACTTTCACGCCATTAGTATAGATGAAATTTGGAATTATGTGAACACACAAGATTGTGAAGTACAGACTCCAACTGGAAATACTGCACCGCAAGCTATTGCTCCAGCAGATTTTACAATACCAGCATCTACGCCTTTTCAACTAGATGCAATTGGTATAGATAGTGACAATGATGAACTTACATACTGCTGGGAACAAATAGACGAAGAAATTGGTGAGGTTATGCCTCCAGATCCTACAAATACATTAGGACCAATGTTTAGGTCTTTACCTCCTACTACAGAAAGAACTCGATTTATGCCAGATATGCTTACTGTTATGCAAGGCTTATCTGCAAATATTTGGGAAGTTGTTCCGTCTGTTAACAGAACAATGGAGTTTAGAGTAACGGTTAGAGACAATGCACTTAATGGTGCAAGCTCTGCTTCTGATGATGTTATTGTAACTGTTGACTCTTCTTCTGGTCCTTTCATTATTACTTCTCAAAATACAGAAACCACTTGGGAGCCAGGTTCTAGTCAAACAATTACTTGGGATGTTGCAAATACAGATCAAGCACCTATAAACACAACAAATGTAAACATCTTGTTTTCTGAGGATGATGGCCTTACATTTCCAACGACATTGGCATCTAATGTACCAAATGATGGTAGTCAAGATATAACTGCACCAAATCTCCTTACTACAACTGCAAGAGTAAAAATTGTACCTGTGGGCAATTCGTACTTTGATGTTAATGATGCTCCTATAACAATTGATGGTGTTTTAGCAACTACAGATATAAATGAAAATTTTGGGACAACCATTTACCCAAACCCTTCAACAGGAAACTTTACGGTACAATTTAATCCCTTAGCAAAACAAGATATCTCGATAGCACTAATAGATATTAGAGGTCGTCTCATTACGACTAAGCATTTTTCTCATCAAGAATCATTCAACAGAACTCTCAATTTTAGCCAAGCCTCAAAAGGTGTATATTTTATTAAAATAACTAACGGAGACTATCAAATTACCGAAAAAATAGTCATAAAGTAGTGTTCACCTTATAGGTATATAAAGCGAAATCAAATGTATTTGATTTCGCTTTTTTTTATCGGTTTGGGTTATTTAAAATTACCAAAGCTGCAATTACTCCAGGAATCCATCCACAAAGTGTTAGTAAGAAAACAATTAAAATACTTCCACAGCCTTTATCTATAACAGCTAAAGGTGGAAACAAAATTGAAAGTAAAACTCTAAAAAATCCCATGATATAAGTTTTGATTTGATTGATGTATATAATAGGTCTATAAACAAATCCTAATGTTACAACTATTGATTGCTTACTACATAAATGGTATCTTTGCACGCTTAAAACTAAAGTAAATGCAACTCTCTGAACAAGAAATCGTAAGACGCGAAAAACTAAGCCAACTGCGCGAGTTGGGCATTAATCCATATCCAGCAGATTTATATCCTGTCAAACAAACTACTGCAGATATTAAAAACAACTTTGAAGATGGTAAGAAAGTTGTAATTGCTGGACGTTTATTACAGAAAAACATTCAGGGAAAAGCATCTTTTGGTCAATTGCAGGATAGCGCAGGTCGAATTCAAGTTTACTTTAACAGAGATGAAATTTGTGAAGGTGAAGACAAAACACTTTATAATACAGTATTTAAAAAGCTTTTAGATTTAGGAGACTTTATAGGTATTGAAGGTGAATTATTCACAACACAAGTTGGAGAAAAAACCGTAATGGTTAAGAATTTCTCCATCCTAAGTAAATCACTAAGACCTTTACCGTTACCTAAAAAAGATAAAGATGGTAATGTGTATGATGAGTTTAATGATCCAGAGTTACGTTATCGCCAACGTTATGTAGACTTAGTAGTTAACCCAAAAGTAAAAGAAGTCTTTGTTAAACGTACAAAGCTTTTTAATGCTATGCGTAATTTCTTTAATGATGCTGGCTATTTTGAAGTTGAAACACCTATCCTACAACCAATTCCTGGCGGAGCTGCAGCAAAGCCATTTATATCTCACCACAATGCCTTAGACATACCTTTATATATGCGTATTGCTAATGAGCTCTATTTAAAGCGTCTTATTGTTGGTGGTTTTGATGGTGTATATGAGTTTTCTAAAAACTTTAGAAACGAAGGTATGGACCGTACCCATAATCCAGAATTTACAGCGATGGAAATTTATGTAGCCTACAAAGACTACAATTGGATGATGGAGTTTACTGAAAATTTACTTGAGCACTGTGCAGTAGCAGTAAACGGAAAAACAGAAGCTACTTTTGGAGAACACACCGTTAACTTTAAAGCACCTTATGCTAGAGTAACTATGACAGACTCCATAAAACACTTTACAGGTTTCGATATTTCTGGAAAAACTGAAAAAGAGCTTTATGAAGCTGCTAAAGGTATGGGTATCGATGTAGATGAAACTATGGGTAAAGGAAAGCTTATCGATGAGATTTTTGGAGAAAAATGTGAGGGCAACTATATACAACCTACATTTATTACAGATTATCCTAAAGAAATGAGTCCTTTATGTAAGGAACATAGAGACAATCCAGAGTTAACTGAACGTTTTGAGTTAATGGTTTGCGGTAAAGAAATTGCAAATGCATATTCAGAACTTAATGACCCTATAGATCAACGTGAACGTTTTGAGGCACAATTAAAACTTGCAGATCGTGGAGATGACGAGGCTATGTTTATAGATCAAGATTTCTTACGTGCTTTAGAGTATGGTATGCCACCTACTTCTGGTTTAGGTATTGGTATGGACCGTTTAATTATGTTCTTAACAAACAACCAAAGTATACAAGAGGTTCTATTCTTTCCTCAAATGAAACCAGAAAAGACAATTTCTGTTGAACTTAATGAAGATGAAAAACTCATTTTTGAATTACTTAAAAAACAATCTCCAGCAGAGCTTGATAGTATAAAAGCAGATTCTGGTTTAAGTAACAAAAAATGGGACAAAGCTGTAAAAGGATTACGTGCTAAAGATGTGGCAACTGTTAATAAAACAGATAACGGTTTGTTCGTTGAGCTTTTATAAACGTATAATCAGTTAATGATTAAAATAAAAAACAGGATGTTTCTACATCCTGTTTTTTTTGTCATTAAAACGACTGTAAAATCACATTTAATTCAAGTTTCTAAATTAAACCTAAGATTTCCTATTAAATAATATATAATTCAACTCTTAATATGGTTCAACCATAGCGACAACTTATGTATTTTTTGCATAGTTAATCAATCGTTTAGTTAAAATTATGCGTTTAATTTAAATGTTATCAGGCATAGATAATGACTCGATAATCCTCGTTAAAGTTTGTACTTTTGCCGTCGAAATACATATTTCTGACACAAAAGCTTATTTTATGATGATTACCAACAAATGTTTAACATTTTACCTTATAATGTTTTTTAGTATTTCAGGAAGTGTTGTAACATCTGCACAAGTAGGAATTGGCACAACAACACCTCAAGGCGCCTTAGACATATCTAGCTCTAATTCTGGCGTTGTTATTCCTAGAGTCGGAATTACATCTGCTACAGATAATACCACAGTAATTAATCCTAATGGCGGCGCAGTATTACCTAGTACTATGATATATAATGATGGTAGTGGCGGTTTTACACCTGTAGGTTTTTTATTTTGGAATGGCGCAAACTGGACGGCAGTATCTGGTAAAAGCTCTGGAGATATAAAACATGGGTTTCAGTCTGCAGACCATAATGGATGGTATTTATTAGATGGCCGTTCCATATCAAGTTTACCTGCTAACGCACAAACAGCTGCAAATAACCTAGGCTTTTCTGGAAACTTACCAGATGCTACAAATAGAGTTTTAAAAAATACAAACGGTTCAGAAACTTTAGGTAGTACAACTGGCTCAAATTCTGTCACGTTATCACAAGCAAACCTTCCAAATTTTGATATGAGTGGAACAACGTCCACAGATGGAAACCACAATCACTCAGGTTCAACTTCTGAAGATGGAGAACACGACCACGATTATCTAGATGCAGGAGTTGGAAGTATAAGAGTTAGAGAAAATGGNGGGCAATCTACATTNGTTGCNAATNANGTNACAATNACAGATGAAACAGATGAAGATGGAGATCACACGCACTCTTTAAATATTAATTCTAATGGTAATCACAACCATACCGTATCTGTAAATTCTGGAGGTAGTAATAGAGCTATTAATACTACACCAGCAAGTCTAGTGACCAATACCTTTATATTCTTGGGTAAATAATCACTATCCATAACTTCATCATCATATAGTTATACGCTTTATCGATGTTTTCAGTATCTTGTAGGTTTATTAATCAAACTTACATATGAGATATTCTTATTTAATGCGCTTAGGCTTTGTAGGCGCTATGGCGGTCGGCATTTCCAGTTGTGCCGTTTTCCAGCCAAACAAGAAGGCGAATTCAAAAACTGCTGCCGCCGCAAAGAAAAAACCAGAAAAAGGAGACATTCAACCTTACAGTAAAGTCATCACTAAAGATGCAAAAAGCGACGAAGGTCTTTTCACAGTACACAAACTAAAAGAAAATTACTTTTACGAGATACCAGACAGTCTTTTTAACAGAGAGATGCTAATGGTAACTCGTATTGCAAAAACAGCTACCAATATTGGTTTTGGTGGTGGTAAGCAAAACACACAAGTATTACGNTGGGAAAAGAAAGATAAGCAAGTTTTACTAAGAGTTGTTTCTCATCAAATTTACGCTGCAGANTCTTTACCAATTCATGAGGCNGTAGTNAATTCTAATTTCGANCCTATACTCTATTCATTTCCNATTAAAGCATTCAAAAAAGATTCTATAGCAAACAATACTGTTATTGATGTTACAGAGCTTTTTAATAAGGATGTTAAAGCTTTAGGTTTCCCTGAAAGCAGACGTAAATCTTACAAAATATCACGTCTTGATGAAAAGCGTTCATATATTGATACTATTAGAAGCTATCCATTAAACGTTGAAGCACGACACATNAAAACTTATAATGCTGGTGCACCACCAAGCAACTCAAGTACAGGTTCTATTTCATTAATGATGAGCAATTCTATGATATTGCTNCCTAAAGAACCTATGAAACGCCGTTACTTTGATCAACGNGTTGGTTGGTTTGCAAGAGGGCAAGTGGATTACGGNCAAGATGCTCAAAAAAGTAAAACACTTACGTATTTAGATAGATGGAGGTTAGAAGTAAAAGATGAAGATAAAGCCAAGTTTGAACGTGGTGAGTTGGTAGAACCTAAAAANCAAATTGTTTATTATATAGATAGAGCAACACCTAAAAAATGGCGCCCATATATTAAACAAGGAATAGAAGATTGGCAAGTAGCCTTTGAAGCTGCAGGTTTTAAAAATGCAATTATTGCTAAAGATCCTCCAAGTGTAGAGGAAGATCCAGATTGGAGTCCAGAAGATGTACGCTATTCTGTTGTGCGTTATTTAGCATCTCCTATTCCTAACGCAAACGGACCTCACGTAAGTGATCCTCGNTCTGGAGAGATTTTAGAGAGCGACATAAATTGGTACCACAATGTTATGACCTTGTTGCGCAATTGGTTCTTTATACAAACTGCAGCTATTAACCCAGACGCAAGAGGTGTTGAGTTTAAAGACGAAGTTATGGGGCGTTTAATACGTTTTGTATCTTCTCACGAAGTTGGACATACATTAGGATTACCTCATAATATGGGAAGTAGTGTTGCTTATCCTGTAGAGAATTTAAGAGATCCAGAGTTTACTAAAAAGTATGGTACNGCACCTTCTATAATGGATTACGCTCGCTTTAACTACGTTGCACAACCTGGAGATGGTGATGTTGCCTTAATGCCAAACATTGGTATNTATGACAAATATGCTATTAAATGGGGTTATCGTCCTATTCTAAATGAATCTGCAAANGATGAAAAGGAAACTTTAGATGCTTGGATTTTAGAGCACGCTGGNGATCCTATGTATAGGTTTGGTAAGCAACAGTCTGGTGTTATAGANCCTAGTTCTCAAACCGAAGANTTAGGAGATGATGCTGTACTTGCAAGCCAATATGGTATTGCTAACCTTAAGAGAATTGTCCCTAATTTATTTGAATGGACAAAAGAAGATGGTAAAGATTATGAAGATTTAGAAACTCTATATGGTCAAGTTCTTTCTCAATACAACCGCTATATGGGTCACGTCTCAAATAATATTGGTGGTGTTTATGAATACTATAAAACATATGACCAAGATGGCGCAGTATACACTCACGTTCCTAAAGAAAAGCAAGAAAATGCTATGAAGTTTATTCAGGATGANTTATTTACAACTCCAGAATGGCTTATAGATCAAGAGATTTTTAATAGAATTGAATTTGATGGTAATATAGAGCGCATTAGAGGTTACCAAGTAAGAACTCTAAATAACATTCTTGATTTTGGTAGAATGGCTAGATTACTNGAAAATGAAGAGGTAAATGGCAGCAAAGCATATGGTTTNTTAGATATGATGACNGACTTACGTGAAGGCTTATTTAATGAGGTGAGAAATGGAAANANTATTAATCGCTACAGAAGAAATCTTCAACGTGCATATATAGAGCGTTTAGAAATGTTAATGACAGAAGANCAATCTGCTATTCCTGCAGCTTANAGACGTTATGTNTCTAGAAGTAATATAGATGTGTCTCAAAGTGATATTCGCCCAGTAGTTAGAGGAGAATTAGAAACATTACAAGGGCAAGTTAAAAGAGCTTCAAACAGAACTGGAGACAAGATGACAAAATATCATCTTAAAGATTTAGCCGAACGTATAGATTTAATTTTAAATCCTATNACAAAACCTTAATCTAACTTAAGGTTATACTTTTAAAAAGCTTCCTCTATACCGAGGAAGCTTTTTTTATGCATAAAACTACGATTAAGTGCATAGGTGTTGTTAAATATTAATCAACCNCTAACATTGTTAGTATTAGGATTAAAGAACGTTTACACAGTCATCATCTTAAGGTAACTGCATCTACTTTGCTTTGAAGGTAATTTTGCAAAATAACTAAAGCAAGCTACCATGAAACATATTTTACTATTAGGTTTTCTAATAATTGNACTTTCATCGAAAGGACAAAACATTCAATACCAACGTTCCTCAAACAATTTAGCCACACAATCTTCTACAGCAGTATTTAATGAAGANTTACAACCATTTTATCANGGCGTTGCCTCTGGTGATCCTCTGGCAGATCGTGTTATAATTTGGACTCGTGTAACTCCAGAAAACAATGAGACAACTATTGATGTGCAATGGAGAGTTGCTACAGATATAGAATTTACAAATGTAGTGTTACAAGGAGCTACNACTACAGATGCAACTGTAGATTATACTGTAAAAGTAGATGCTATTGGTCTTAATCCTGCAACTACATACTACTANCACTTTTTTGCTTTAGNAAGAAGCTCAATCATAGGTAGAACTAGAACAGCACCAAGTGCAGATGCAGATCAACTAAGGTTTGCTATAACAAGCTGCTCAAACTATCAAGCAGGATATTTTAATGCGTATAAGAAAATTGCCCAACGCCAAGACTTAGATGCTGTTATACATTTAGGAGACTATATTTATGAATATGGTTCTGGACCTGGAACATATGGTTATAGCGCAGAAAGACCAGATAGAGCAAATGAACCTTCTAATGAAATTATTTCTTTAGTAGATTACAGAACACGTTACTCATTATATAGGTTAGATCCAGATTTAAGAGCTGTGCACCAACAAAACCCATTCATTACAATTTGGGATGATCACGAAAGCACTAATGACAGTTACAAAGATGGTGCAGAAAACCATAATGATGGTGAAGGCGAATGGGAAGACCGCAAAGCNATTTCTAAACAGGTTTATTTCGAATGGTTGCCTATAAGAAATCATCCAGATAATAAAATTTCAAGAACACTTAATTACGGTAATCTTGCAACTATAATTAACTTAGACACACGTCTTGAAGGTAGAGAACTACAAATAGATGATGTAAATGATCCAGAATTATACAACGTAAATCGAACAATGCTTGGTGAGCCACAAAGAGATTGGTTCTTTGACGAACTTAGTAACTCAACCGCAAAATGGAAAATAGTCTCTAACCAAGTAATGCTTGCTGAATTTAACTTAGGCTGGGCTTCTGGTGGTCTAGGGTTAGGTGGTGATGAACTTGAGAGTTCCTTCTTAGATATATGGGATGGATATCCTGCAGAACGAGATAAAATTTTAGATCACATACAAGACAACAATATTAATGATGTCGTTTTTTTAACGGGAGATATTCACACTTCGTTTTCTTATGATGTTTCTAAGAGGCCAACAGACAACCATCCAGATGCAGATAACCAAGACTTTATGGTTGATTATGATCCAAATACAGGAAATGGATCTATAGCAGTTGAATTTGTTGGGCCAAGTGTGACTTCAGATAATTTTGATGAAGTTTTAACTGCAGCAGGATCTGCCTATATTGCTTCTGGCATAAACCAATCAAGCGTTGCTAACGGTTTTTCTAATCCTAATCCGCACATGAAATATACTAACCTAAACGATCACGGTTACTATATACTAGACTTAACTAACACTAAAGCACAGGCAGATTACTACTTTATAGATATATTGAATTCTGACTCTAACACTGAAGCTTTTGATGAAGGTTGGTTTACAAACACGTTAGATAACCACCTAACACAAGCAACCGAAGCCGCACCAGAAAAAAATGAACAACCAGAATTAGCACCTGTTGAAGTTCCAGATTTTGGTACACTTTCAAATGATGAGTTTACTTCAAAAGATTTAGCTGTATTTAGCCTATACCCTAACCCACTTTTTAGTAACAACATTTTATACTTACAATATGGTGTTAAGAATGATACCAGAATAAAAATAAGTTTATACAACTTACAAGGTAAACAAGTTCACACATTTTATAATAAGGAGACGCCACAAGGAATTTTCTTTAGCGGTTTTACATTACCGGCAATAGCTAATGGCAACTATATTTTAAACATTTCAACAAGAGACACTACCATTTCAAAACAAATTATTATCAAGTAAACACCTCTTATTTGTTAATACCAAGCTACTTTTTAATTAAAGTAGCTTTTTTATTTAAACCATTTAAGTTTTTAAGAGTCATAGTATTATAACTTAAAATAAAAAATTATGAAAACTAAAATCACAGTAATGCTTGCCATATTATTAATGGGTACAGCAATGGCGCAAGACAGAAAAGACCGTCCTAACAGAAAAGGAGATAGAACAGAAATTTCTGCAGAACAGAAAGCTGAACTTATCACTAAAAAAATGACGTTAGAGTTAGACCTTAACAAGTCACAACAGGATAAAGTAATGGCTTTACACTTAGATAACTTTTCTAAAATGGAAACAAAGAGAAAAGAACTAAAAGCAAATAGAGAAGACGGCAAAAGACTTACAAAAGAAGAACGCCATGATCAAAAGCTTGCAATGCTAGATCATAAGATAGAGATGAAAAATGAAATGAAATCTATCTTAAATGCTGAACAATTTGAAAAGTGGGAAGCAACAAAAAAATCTCCACGAAAGATGAAAGGAAAACGTGGCGGTAAAGATTCTCATAACCGTAGAAGATAATTGAAAAAGAAGTGATAATTGATTTGAATTAGCCAAAAAGCCTCATTTTAAATGGGGCTTTTTTTAGGGCTATGCTTGAGCTAACATAGTCTTTAAACTATCAATATTTTTTGATTTTTGTACAGTAAAATTTCGTTGTGCAAATGGCGTATGAAATTTATGTCCTTCTAAGAATTTAATATTTAAATCTGCCCACTCAACATCTGTAAACTTAATATTATTACAGGTTTCCCATTCAAATCTTAATTTTAAGTTTTTAGTAATAAAATTGGCTTTACCAAGATGTGCCAAATCTGCATCACAAATTATTTGCTGTAATTTACTTACTGGTTGTTGTGGCATCTTTGTGGCTTTTATTGCACTTATCACATTATTAATTCTATGCTCAGGAAAATCTTCATTGGCTAGAAAAGATGCTGCAAACTCACAGCTAAAATGCTCGTGGTTACAAACGTCTTCAATATTTCCTGTATCGTGAAAGTAAGAAGCAATAATTAAGTCTTCTGCTTCAGTATCTTTTAAATTTTCAAAAGAAGATATTAACGCTGTTTGTATTGCTACATCTTCTGTGTGTTGCCAATTGTGAAATGGCAATTCTTTACACTTACTATTATCTATTAAAGATTTGCAGTAAGCTCTTACTTTGGAAATTAACTCTAAATTCATACTCAAACATTAGTAACTAATTAAGACACCTATTTATTGTTTGAATAAGTATAAATTTTGAAGTTTTTAAAGTTTATCCAGGATTTGTTCCAAAGCCATTCCTCGAGATCCTTTTACAAGCAATGTTCCTGTTTTATATTTTGAAAAGTCTTCGTTTTCCATTAGCTCTTTTGTTGAAGTATAATATGCTATACCTGGCGCATCAAAATTTAAATTGCTGAAATTTTCACCTACCAATAAAACACCATCTAAATGTATTGATGCTGCTAACTTAGCAATACTCATATGCTCTTTCTTAGCTGAAGCACCCAACTCAAACATATCGCCTAGAATTGCATATTTAGGAGTGTCGTTTAATGCCTGAAGGTTTTCCAAAGCAACTTTCATACTACTAGGATTCGCGTTATAGGCATCTAATAATATTGTCAATTTATCTTTTTTGATAATTTGAGATCTGTTGTTTGAAGGCACATAATTCTCAATTGCTTCAACTATATGCTTATCTGAAATATTAAAATATCTTCCTATTGCAACGGCAGCCGCAATATTATTTGAATTGTAAACTCCTATAAGGTTACTTTTTATAGTAAGGTTGTCTAAATTCATTTCAACCAAAGGGTTCACATTTTTAAAGGAGACCCAAACATCAGATTGTTTTAATCCAAAAGTAAAGGTTTTCATTCCTTTAGTTAAATCAACTTGCTTTGCATCATTAGAGTTAACAAAGACAATTTTATCGTGGCTTTTTAAGTGTTTATATAATTCACTTTTACCAATAACTACACCTTCTTCACTACCAAATCCTTCTAAGTGAGCTTTGCCAAAATTAGTGATATAACCATAGTCTGGTTGTGCAATATTACAAAGCATCTCTATCTCACCAATATGATTTGCTCCCATCTCGACTATTCCTAACTCTGTGTCTTTAGACATAGAAAGCAATGTTAGCGGCACACCAATATGATTATTTAAATTTCCTACTGTGGCTACTGTTTTATAACCCTTAGTAAGTACTGCATTTATAAGTTCTTTTGTAGTGGTTTTCCCATTACTTCCTGTTAATGATATAATAGGTATTCCTAAGTAGTTTCTATGAAAAGAAGCTAATTCCTGTAGGGTTTGTAAAACATCATCTACCAAGATGTATCTATCATCTTTTTTAAATTGCTCTTCATCTATTACCACATAAGATGCACCTTGGTCAATAGCTAAATCTGCATAAGTATTACCATTAAAGTTATCTCCTTTTAGGGCAAAGAATATATTATCCTTTTTAATCTTTCTGGTATCTGTACTTATACCTGTACTGTTTAAAAAATGGTGATGAAGTGTCATTAAATTTGGAAATTGGGTATAAAAAAAGTCCTAATGTAAACTTAGGACTTTTTTAAATATGTGTTACTAAAAATTAGTTTCTAGCGCGTTTTCCTTGTTTAGATTTAGAACCAACACGTGACATTGCATTTCTAAAACCAATGTAATCTGTTGCCATATCTTGAGGGAAATAACGACGGTTTGCAGGATCTAGCCAATAAGCTCTATCTCTCCAGCTACCACCTTTATAAACACGTACTTGGTCATTAACTAAAGTTGTTCTTTTAGATGACTCATCGTATTCTCTTAATAAAGAACCAGAGCTATCTGCAGATACTTGGTGTGTTGGAGCGTTATACATACGCTTAGTATCAGAAACTTCTTCATCTCCAAAAGTTGTGTAATATCTTGTAGAGCGCTTATCTCCATCTCTAAAGTCACGGTTGTCACTTGTTGAGAATTGAGTTCTTAAGTAAGTTTCTTTTTCATCAACAGGTACGCTAACAATTTCTCCAGGTAAATCTCTAGCTATAATTTTACCGTTGCTTAAAGTATCATAAACAATATCTTCTGTAGTTACTAGCTTAACTGTACCATCCTCATTAATATCGTTTTTAGTATAAACGTTACCACGATAGTAGTTAAAGTCGTTAAACTCATCATCTACAATAGGTCTGTAAACATCTGCTACCCATTCTGCAACATTACCAGCCATATCATAAAGACCGTAATCGTTTGGCTCATAAGTTTTAATTTCTGCAGTGATATCTGCACCATCATCACTCCAACCAGCAATACCACCATAATCACCATCACCTTGCTTAAAGTTTGCTAATTGGTCTCCACGAGATCTGCGGTTTCCAGAACGTGTGTACTGGCCATCCCAAGGATATTTCTTACGTCCTCTATAAACATTATAATCTCTAATTCCAACTAAACCAAGTGCTGCGTATTCCCACTCTGCCTCTGTTGGCAATCTGTATTCTGGTAATAAAAGACCATCTTTACGTTGTACATAAAGATCTGTTGCTTCTCCACCACCAGTACCATCTTTATTGGTACGAGGTGTATTATTTTTTTCTAAACGCTCAGACATCTTACCACCACGAGTAATCTCATCATTTCCACCGTAAGTAGATGTTGGAGAATTTATGTAAGTCTCAGTATCAAAAGTAGAACCTGCGTCTACATTATATTTTGCGCCTCTTTGCGTAAAGCCTTCTTCCTCAAGAATAGACTCGTTAACTCTATTTGTACGCCATTTACTAAATTCAACTGCCTGTATCCAGTTTACACCAACTACTGGGTAAAATGCATATGCTGGGTGGCGTAGGTAGTTATTGGTCATTGTTTCATTATAACCTAAACGGTTTCTCCAAACTAAAGTATCTGGTAATGCACCATTATATATGTTTCTGTAGCTTTCTTCAGTTGGAGGAAATACTTTTTTCAACCAATCTAAATACTCTAAATACATTGCATTGGTCACCTCGGTCTCATCCATATAAAAAGACTGAACGTGTTGTTGGTTAGGAGTGTTATTCCAATCATGCATAACATCATCCTGTACCTGACCCATTGTAAAAGTACCACCTTCAACAAAAACTAATCCTGGACCTGTTTCTTGTTCTTGAAAATCTGTGTTTAATTGAAAACCACCATCTTTTCCGTTAACATTCCAGCCAGTAGCTCTTGAAGAATCTCTATATTCTCGCGAGTTGTTACAACTTACCAAACCAAGACATAATGTAATGGCAGCAAGCACTCTATAGGTTAATTTAATTTTCATACGCATTATTAGGTTTATGAAATTTGGGTTTGCAATATAATAATTAACGCAAACTTTTCAAGATTATTTTACGTTAATTGAAGTACAAACATACATTATATTATTAGAAGAACGAAAATAGGTTAAGATTCGTATAAATACTTAATTTTGTTTTTGTTGTCTTAACAAATACTACTCCATAAAAATTTGCGTTATTGTAGTCCATGAAAATATCTTTATTCTTTACTTTTTTATTATTTACTGTCGTTGTTACCGCACAATCTAAGCAGTTTTCTATTGTTTGGGAAGATGAAAAAGCTGTTGCAACCTCTAGATCTTCATTTACAGTACCAGGTTTTGAAACCAAGAATTTTGAATTTGATGATGTTTTAAAAACAATACATTATAGCACACAATGGAAAGAATCTGGATATATTTCACAAAATTCTGTTTCCTTAAGTAATGTATCTTACCAAACTATTAATAAGACATTACTATCTAACCTAGATACTTCGAAAATACCAACTAACCATAATCCTGAACTTAAAATTTCATACGCAAGAGGCATTGGTTATGCTACATTACGATTAAGCCCAATTATTAAAGACAAAAACACTTACAAGAGACTTACTTCTTTTACGGTTAATTACACCAACAACCCATCACTTCAACGAGCAACTAATAACACACAGTCTCAAGCAGTAACAAATTCTGTATTAGCATCTGGAAATATTTATAAGTTTTATGTTGAAAAGGATGGTGTGCATCAACTTACCCGTAGTTTCCTCCAAGATTTAGGTATGAATGTGAATAACATAGATCCTAGACGTTTAAAGATTTATGGACATGGCGGAAGAGCGTTACCATTATTAGTTTCAGAAAATGAACATTTTGATCCACCACAAGTTAGCATTCAAGTTATTGGCGAAGAAGACGGCAGTTTTGATAATAATGACAGTGTTCTTTTTTACGCCGAAAGTATTAATGGTTTTGTAGAGGAAAACAACAGCAATATTAATCCGTATGCAGAACGTGCTTACTACTATATCACAGCCGATGGTGATTTAGGTAATCGTATTTTTCCTTTTACTCAGCCTACAGGAACACCAGACGTAACTTTTACAACATTTGATGATTACAAGTTCGTTGAAGAAGACAGGTTTTCTCCTGTTTTAGTAGGAAGACGTTGGTTTGGAGATCGTTTTGATGTTGAGAATGACAGAACTTATGAGTTTAACTTCCCCAACATTGTAAATTCTGAGCAAATGCTCGTAAAAGTTTATGCAGCAGCAGCTTCAGAAAGCTCTACCACATTAAATGTAAATATTAATGGTGAAGATGTAGATAATCTCTTTTTTGGAGCCATTGCAGGAACATCCTTAGGAAGTGCTAATCAATTTGTCGGCAATGTAGATGCAACTTCAGATAATGTTTCAGTTAATCTCAATTACAATAATAATGGTAATCCTGCCAGTAGAGGCTACTTAGATTACATAAGTATAGAAGCACGACGAGAACTCATTGCAGACAATATTCAGTTTAAATTTAAAAATCGTGACGCTATATCAGCCTCTGGCATTGGAGAATATATAATTCAGAATTCACAAAACATATCTCAGGTTTGGGATATCACCAATGCACAACAAGTTACAAGTATTGCAAATACTACTAACGCAAATACATTATCTTTTAAAACCACATTAGGTGAAGAGAGAAACTATGTGGCTATTTCACCAACAGACTATTACACACCTTTGAGAGAATCACAATCACAGGTAATTAATCAAAATCTTAAAGGCACAATATTTAACAGCAATACAGCGAATTTTGAAGATGTAGATTATCTAATGCTGGTAGATAATACTTTAATTTCTGAAGCTAATAGGCTTGCTCAATACAGAAGAGATAGAGATGGCCTTAATGTAAAAGTAGTGCAGCTACAAACCATTTATAACGAATTTAGCTCTGGACAACAAGACATTTCTGCAATAAGAAATTTTGTTAAATATGTTTATGACAACGCCTCATCTCCAGCAAGCCGTTTAAAATACGTGTGTTTGTTTGGTGAAGGCTCTGTAGATTATAAAGACAGACTTCAAAATAACAACCTTATCATACCTACCTACCAAAGGCTTCGTAGCTTCTCTTTATTAAGCTCGTTTGCTTCAGATGATTATTTTGGGATGATAGACCCTAACGAAGGTACCTTTCAGAACTTTGACAAACTAGATATTGCTATTGGTAGAATTTTAGCCGACACACCTCAATTAGCAAGAACGTTAGTAGACAAAATTATTGATTACGAAAGCAAAGTATCTTATGGAAGATGGCGAAATAACTTTCTACTAATTTCAGATGATGTAGATGTTGAGTTTGAATATGAAGGTATCGAGGTACAACTAGATGCCTTGGGAGATGAAATAGTACAAAACAAACCTAGCTTAAATGTATATAAAATTCACTCAGATGCATTTCAACAAGAATCAACAGCTGGAGGAAACAGGTATCCAGATGTAAACGAAGCCATTACAAATGCAATAGAAAGAGGTGCCACTGTAACAAATTATTTTGGTCACGGCGGAGAAGATGGCTTAGCTAATGAATTTATTGTTACACAACCAGGAATTAATAATTGGGCAAATACAAACAGGTACACCATGTTTGTTACTGTAACTTGTGAGTTTACAAAATTTGACAACCCTTTAAGGATTGCTGCTGGAGAGTTAACACTACAAAATCCAATTGGCGGTTCTGTAGCTATGATTACTACAACAAGAGAAATTACCGTAGTAAATGGTGTAGATTTTAATGCAATCTTGGCACCATTCCTATTCGACTATGATGGTAATGACGACTCTGTTGCAGAAGCTTTAAGGAAAACTAAGAACGAAATAAACAACAACGGAAAACGTGTTGTGTTTTATTTAGGAGATCCTGCAATGAAACTCTCTAACCCTAAACCAAATGTGAGATTAACACATATTAATGACACTCCTATTTCTCAACCTACAGATACCCTAAAAGCATTAAGCTATGTAAAAATGAGAGGTCAAGTAACTACACCTTCTGGCGGATTGTTAAATAACTACACTGGTAATTTAGAAGTTACCATTTTTGATAAAAGGATACAACGCACAACATTAGGAAATGATAATGTGAGAGATGATGATGGGCAATTACTCCTACTAGATTTCACAACGTTAGGAAATACAATTTTTAGAGGCCAAGCCTCTGTCACTAACGGTGAGTTTGAGTTTGATTTTATAGTTCCACAAGATATAGGTATTCCTGTTGGTAATGGTAGAATTAGTTTTTATGCTGAAAAAGAAGGAGAGCTAGATGACCAATCCGGTTTTAATGAACAGATATTAGTAGGTGGAATAAATGAAAATGCGCCAGAAGATAACGAGCCTCCAATTATAAATCTCTTTATGAATGATGAGAGTTTTGTGTCTGGAGACATAACAAATAGCTCTCCATTTATATTAGCAAAATTAGAGGACCTTAATGGTATAAATACGGCGAGTGGTATTGGCCATGACATTACAGCTGTTTTAGATGGCGAAGAAATAGATCCTATAATCCTTAATGACTACTATGAAGCAGAAGTAGATGACTACTCTAAAGGTGAAGTTGTTTATAGGCTAAGAGGACTAGAAGAAGGTTTACATACATTAACCTTTACAGCTTGGGACACCTACAATAATAAATCTACTGCAGACATACAGTTTATTGTAACTGGTGATGATGAGCTTGCAATTACAAGGGTTTTAAATTACCCAAACCCATTTACAAATTATACAGAATTTTGGTTTAAACATAATCGCCCATTTGAACCTTTAGAAGTACAAGTACAAGTTATGACTGTTTCCGGAAAAGTGGTCTGGACAACTAACCAAATAGTGAATACAGGTGTTTCAGAATTATCCAGAGATATAACTTGGGATGGCAGAGATGATTTTGGTGACCGTATAGGAAAAGGGGTTTATATTTATAAACTTTCGGTTAAATCTACAGTTACAAATAAGAGTTTCAGCAAATTTGAAAAACTGGTCATTCTATAAATACAATTAAAAATCTATATTTGTTAAAATTTTGAACTACATGAAAAAAGCAGCATTTGTTTTATTTGGCACCCTTCTGTTATTCAACATACAAGCTAACGCGCAAAGTGAAAACAACAGAGTTATTACAACAGGTGTTCCTTTCTTATTAATTTCAGGAGACGCAAGAGCATCTGGTATTGGTGATATGGGAGCAGCGTCTTCACCAGACACCTACTCACAGCAATGGAACCCAGCAAAATATGCATTTGCACTTGACCAACAAGGTATTGCAGTTTCATACACACCATACCTAAGAGAGTTGGTTAATGATATAAATATAGGTACGCTAACCTATTACAATAGATTTAGCGAACGTAGTGCTGTTGCAGGATCTTTAAAATATTCGAGTTATGGTGATATTGAGTTAAGAGAAACACCAGACCAACAACCACTATTAGTAAAACCAAATGAGCTTGCCTTAGACCTTGGATACTCTCTTAAATTAAGTGAGCGTTTTTCTATGGGTGTTACAGGTCGCTATATAAGATCAGACTTACAAATACAAAGTACTAACAATGACGCTTCTGCAGCAAATACCTTTGGCGTAGATGTTTCTGCTTATTATCAAAGTGAAGAAATTGCTTATAATAATTTTGATGGACGCTGGAGAGCTGGTGTTAACATAAGTAATATAGGCCCTAAAATTAAATATGATGATGCAGGACAAGAAAGCTTTATTCCTACAAACTTTAGACTAGGTGTAGGGCACGACTTTATTCTAGACTTCGACAATAAGATTTCTGCAATAGTTGAAGTTAACAAGCTATTAGTACCAACGCCACCAGCTGTCGATGAGGATATGGACGGACAGTTATCTGAAGAAGATGAGCAAGCAATAAGAGATTACAATAATACAAGTTCTTTTGGTGCTATTTTCTCTTCTTGGGGAGATGCTCCAGATGGTTTTAGTGAAGAATTAAAAGAATTTACTTGGGCTATTGGTGCAGAATATTGGTACCAAGATAGCTTTGCTTTTAGAGCTGGTTATTTTAATGAAAGTGATGAAAAAGGGTTTAGAAAATTTGCAACAATTGGTGCAGGTTTTAGGTACAGCTTAGCAACTATAGATGTTTCTTATCTATTCTCTACATCTCAAACTCAAAACCCATTAGAAGGCACTTTAAGATTTAGCTTAGCCTTTAATTTTGGAGATACTTGGGATGAATATTAAAATCTCTAATTAAATAGATATACAAAAAGCTCCTTTTGGGAGCTTTTTTTACCTTTATCATATATGAAAGAAGTTAACATTACCGCTACCCTACACGTTTACGATAATTTAGAAGAGTGTCCAGAAGATATTCAAGGACTAATGCATAAAGCTTTTGAAGCTCGAGATAAAGCTTATGCACCCTATTCAAAATTTTTAGTTGGAGCAGCACTCATATTAGAAGATGGTACAATTGTAACTGGGAACAATCAAGAAAATGCAGCTTATCCTTCAGGTTTATGTGCAGAACGCACTGCTATATTTTATGCTGGCTCACAATATCCTGACAAAAAAATAACGAGAATGGCATTATCTGCATCTTCATCAAACCATACGGTAATGACTCCTATTCCACCTTGTGGCGCGTGCAGACAATCTATATCGGAATACGAGATAAAACAAGAAACACCTATAGAAATTTACTTTATGGGACAAACAGGAAAAGTTGTAAAAGTTAGCTCATTATCAGACTTATTACCATTAGCTTTTGATAAGTCTTATTTATAGGCATTCTTTCCTTGTCGTAAATTTTTTAATCACCCTTATTATCTTATTTTTGTTACCCATTTCAAGAATTTTGAAATGCTAACACGATCACTATGAAGAAAATCACAAAAGCTACCTACCTAAAGTGGTATGAAGACATGCTATTTTGGAGAAAGTTTGAAGACAAACTAGCACAAGTATATATACAACAAAAAGTTAGAGGGTTTTTACACCTTTACAACGGTCAAGAAGCTATCCTTGCAGGTACATTGCATGCTATGGATACAGATAAGGATCGTTTAATAACAGCTTACAGAAACCACGTACAACCAATTGGTATGGGTGTAGACCCTAAACGTGTAATGGCAGAATTATATGGTAAAGGCACAGGTACCTCACAAGGTCTTGGTGGGTCTATGCATATTTTCTCTAAAGAACACCGTTTTTATGGTGGTCACGGTATTGTTGGTGGTCAAATTCCTCTAGGTGCAGGTTTAGCATTTGCAGACCAGTATCATGATAGAGACAATGTTACCATCACATATTTTGGAGACGGTGCTGCAAGACAAGGTTCTCTTCATGAAACCTTTAACTTGGCTATGCTATGGAATTTACCTGTAGTATTTTGTGTTGAAAACAATGGATACGCCATGGGAACATCTGTTGCAAGAACAGCAAACCATACAGATATCTGGAAACTTGGTTTAGGATATGAAATGCCTTGCGGACCAGTAGATGCTATGAACCCTGTTAAGGTTGCAGAAGCAATGTCTGAAGCAATTGAGCGTGCAAGAACTGGTGGCGGCCCAACTTTCTTAGAGTTAAAAACGTACAGATATAGAGGACACTCAATGAGTGATGCTCAAAAATATAGAACTAAAGACGAAGTAGCAGAATACCAAAAGATAGATCCTATAACGCAAGTAAAAGAGATTATCTTAGATAAAAAATATGCTACAGAAGATGAAGTTAAAGAAATAGATCAGAGAGTTAAAGATCTTGTTAAGGAATGTGAAGAGTTTGCAGAAAACTCAGACTTCCCAGAAAAGAACGTGATGTATGACGTTGTTTACGAGCAAGAAGACTATCCATTTTTATCACATAAACCAGTTTAAGAGATGGCCGAAGTAATAAATATGCCAAGATTAAGTGACACCATGGAAGAAGGTGTTGTTGCTAAATGGCTAAAGCAAAAAGGAGACAAAGTTGAAGAAGGTGATATTCTTGCTGAAATAGAGACAGATAAAGCTACTATGGAGTTTGAGTCTTTTTATGAAGGCGTATTACTTCATATAGGTGTTGAAGAAGGCGAAACTGCTCCTGTAGACCAACTCTTGGCAATTATCGGTGAAGAAGGTGAAGATATTTCAGACCTACTAAATGGTTCTAGTGCTTTAGATTCTAAAAGCGACAAAGAAGATAAAAAATCTTCTGAAAGCGATAATGAAGAATCAAATGATGAGGAGAAAACTGACGAGAAAGAAGAGTCTTCTTCAGACGATTCAGGCATACCAGAAGGTGTAGAAATAATCACAATGCCTCGCCTTTCTGATACTATGGAAGAAGGTACTGTTGCAACTTGGTTAAAACAAGAAGGCGATACTATTGAAGAAGGTGATATCCTTGCAGAAATAGAAACCGATAAAGCTACGATGGAGTTTGAATCTTTTTACTCTGGTACCCTTTTAAAAATTGGCGTAGCAGAAGGTGAAACTGCAAAAGTAGATAAGTTATTAGCTATCATAGGACCTGAAGGAACAGATGTATCTGGAATTTCTGGAGACAGCCCTAAAGCTTCTAAAGCAGAAACAAAATCTTCTAAAGAAGAGAAAGATGCTAAGGCTGATACCGACAAAGAAGAAACTTCTTCTAAAAGCAGTACAACTTCAGACGGAAAACGAATTTTCGTATCTCCTTTAGCTAAGAAAATGGCAGAAGAAAAAGGAATAGATTTATCTGAAGTAAATGGTAGTGGAGATAATGGCCGTATTGTAAAGAAAGATATAGAGAACTTTAAACCTTCAGCAACATCTAAAAAAGACACTGCTCAAACTAAAGAGTCTCAAACTAATGAGGCACCAACAGTACAACCTTATGTACCTGCTGGTGAGGAGTCTTTTGAGGAAACTAAGAATTCTCAAATGCGTAAGACAATTGCAAAACGCTTAGGCGAATCTAAATTCTCTGCGCCACATTACTACTTAACTGTAGAGATAAATATGGAGCACGCAATGTCTTCTAGATCTCAAATTAATCAAATGCCAGATGTAAAAGTATCTTATAACGATATGGTTATAAAAGCTGCTGCTATGGCGTTACGCAAACATCCACAAGTTAATTCTCAATGGGATGGCGACAAAACAAAAGTAGCTAACCACATACATATGGGCGTTGCTGTTGCTGTAGATGAAGGCCTATTGGTGCCTGTACTTAAATTTGCAGACCAAATGTCTCTAACCCAAATTGGTGGTAATGTAAAATCTTTAGCTGGTAAAGCTAGAAACAAGAAAATTACTCCAGATGAGATGTCTGGTAGCACTTTTACAGTGTCTAACTTAGGAATGTTTGGTATTACAGAATTTACTAGTATTATTAATCAGCCTAATTCTTCTATTCTATCTATAGGTGCAATCGTTGAAAAGCCTGTAGTTAAGAACGGTGAGATTGTTGTTGGACATACTATGAAAGTTACTATGGCAAATGATCATAGAACTGTGGATGGTGCAACAGGAGCACAATTCTTACAAACCTTTAAAACTTATATGGAGAACCCAGTTACAATGCTGGCCTAACTCTTTTGGGTAAATAAAAAAAGGTCTGTAATTTTTACGGACCTTTTTTTATGCTCTTAACTCATATAATATTACAATCTGATATTAATAATTACAACATCAGGTTTTTAATTCTAGAATGTTTATTTTTTGTAAAATTATCATACATGAAACACATAATAATTACTGGCGCAAGTAAAGGTATTGGCTTAGAGTTGGCAAAACTATTTTCCATACAAAATCACAAGGTTATTGCGCTATCTAGAAACACATCTCACCTTAAGTCTTTATCCCTAGATAATGTTACTTGTTTAGATCTTGATATTACAAAAGAAGAGCAAAACAACATTCTTAACAATGCTATAAAAAATGTGTTTAATAATCGTGTAGACATATTAATAAACAATGCAGGCCTGTTAGCAAATTCATCTTTCAACACTACTTCTTTAGATACCTTTAAAAGTGTTTACAATACTAATGTTTATGGAGTTGTAAATATGACCCAACAAGCACTACCTTATATGAACAACAAAAGCCATGTTGTTAATATAAGTAGTATGGGCGGCATACAAGGAAGTATGAAATTTGCAGGATTATCTGCCTATAGTTCTAGCAAGGGTGCACTCATTACATTAACAGAGCTTTTAGCAGAAGAGTATAAGGAAACAGGACCGTCGTTTAATGTATTGGCTTTAGGTGCTGTACAAACCGAAATGTTAGAGCAAGCTTTTCCTGGTTTTCAAGCTCCAGTAACTGCAGAAGAAATGGCAGAATATATTGCTAATTTTGCTTTAACTGGACAACAGTTTTATAATGGAAAAATATTACAGGTTTCAAGCACCACACCTTAATGGCTAATGTTTTAACTAAATATTTACCACCAATGGCTGTAGAGCCAGCGTTTAATCTTATAAAGACTTATGGCGTACACCTTAAAATTGTAAACGAACGTAAGACGCGCCACGGCGATTATAGGAAAATGCCAGATGGCACCTTACAGATTACTGTTAATGCCAACTTAAACCCATATCGGTTTTTAATTACTTTAATACATGAAATTGCTCATTTAAAAGCATTTCAGGAATTTGGATTTCAAATAAAGCCACACGGCAAAGAGTGGAAACGTACATTTACTTTGTTAATGTTACCATTTATTAATCCTAATATTTTTCCTCAAGAGCTGCTACCCTATCTCGCAAGACATTTTAAAAACCCCAAAGCAAGTAGTGATACAGATACGCAACTAGCTATTAAACTGAAGTCTTACGATCCTCCAACTGATAAAAATTATATATTTGAAATACCTACCGGAAGTATATTCAAAATTTACAATGGTAAAGTTTTCAAAAAAGGATTACAGCGTGTAAAACGCTATGAATGTGTTGAAATAGCAACAGGAAAAGTATACCTGTTTCAACCTAATGCAGAAGTTGAATTTATTAAAAACTAACTATTAATGGAAAATAAAAATTACTATGCTGTGCTAATGGCTGGTGGTATTGGATCAAGATTTTGGCCTGTAAGCACTACTAGTTTCCCAAAGCAATTTCATGATATGCTAGGCACTGGCTCTTCATTAATACAAAAAACCTTTGCAAGGCTTTCTAAAACTGTACCAGAAGAGAATATTTTTATACTCACCAACTCAAAATATGAAGACCTGGTAAAAGAGCAGTTACCTAATGTAACAGATAGACAAATAGTCCTAGAGCCTGTAATGAGAAATACGGCACCTTGTATATTATTAGCAGCTTTAAAAATTCAGAAAGAAAATCCTGATGCATTAATGCTCGTAGCTCCTAGTGATCATTGGATAGAAGATGAAAATGCTTTTAACGATAATATTCGTACGGCTTTTGATGCTTGCCAAAGACAACCTATTCTTATGACTCTTGGTATTGAGCCAACTTTTGCAAATACGGGTTATGGTTATATAAATTATATAGAAGACACTTCTACACCAATAAAGAAAGTTAAGCATTTTACCGAAAAACCTAATAAAGAGCTTGCAAAACAATTTTTAGCTGACGGCAATTACTTATGGAATGCCGGAATTTTTATTTGGAGTGCTAATACTATTGTCGAAGCTTTTGAAAAACAAATGCCAGATATGCATCATCTGTTTTTTAGAGGAATTGATGCTTTAAATACAGAACGTGAAACAAAATTCCTATCAAGAACATATCCTAAAGCAGATAACATTTCTATAGATTTTGGTATAATGGAAAATGCTGCTGATGTAAGAGTACTACCCGCTACTTTTGACTGGAATGACCTTGGTACTTGGGGATCTTTATATGAAAAGCTTACCAAAGATTTTCAGAATAATGCAATTGTAAATGCTGAAACATTTGCACCCAACAGCCAAGGAAATATGATACACACACAGTCTAACAAAGCTGTGGTAATAGATGGTTTAGAAGATTATATCATTGTAGATAGAGATGATGTTTTAATGATTGTTCCAAAGGAGAAAGAACAAGACATAAAATCTATTAGTAAATCTGTACAGCAAAAATTAGGTAAAAACTTAAATTAATGGCAAACGAACCTAATATAGGTAGCAATCCTCCTTTAGATGAGGAAAACAAAGACTTACGTAAAGAAGCACAAGGTCTTTGGCAACAAATTAAAATTTTTGTTTCAGAGCTTCTGAATATAAAAAATGATACCGATCGGGATTCGACTATTGAAGCCGTTAAGAAAGACATACCTTTTAAAGGGCATAACGCTTGGATTCTTATCTTTTCAATATTTGTAGCTTCTATCGGGCTTAACGTTAGCAGTACTGCTGTTGTTATAGGAGCAATGCTTATTTCTCCATTAATGGGACCAATTGTAGGTATTGGGTTGTCTGTTGCTATTAATGATATTGACACCTTAAGACGATCTTTAGTAAACTTAGGTGTTATGATTTTCCTAAGTGTTATTACTGCATTTATCTATTTTAAAATATCGCCTATAACCGAGGCTACTCCAGAATTATTGGCTCGAACTTACCCAACAATATTAGACGTACTTGTTGCCTTATTTGGTGGTTTGGCTCTTATTGTAGCTAAAACTAAAAAAGGAACCATTGCAAGTGTAATATTTGGTGTTGCTATTGCTACTGCTTTAATGCCACCATTATGTACTGTAGGTTATGGCTTAGCTATTGGTAATTGGAGCTATGCTAGTGGTGCTATGTATTTATTTTCTATAAATGCAGTATTTATAGCATTATCTACATTTTTAGTATCTAAGTTACTTGGTTTTCCATTAGTAAAGTATGCCAACCAAAAACGCCGTAAGCGTATAGCTTTTATTGCTTCACTAATTGCAATTATAGTTATGGTACCAAGTGTCTACTTATTTATAAACTTGCTTAGAATACAAGTCTTTGAAACTAAAACAAACGATTTTGTAACCAATGTTATTAAGTATGAAGGTACAGAAGTTGTAAAATCTACTCAAGATTTTAAATCAAAGGATATTAATGTGTACTTAATAGGACAACCAGTTCCTAGCAGTAAAATAAATAGTTGGATTGCTGAACTTAAGAAAGATGAAGCTCTTAAAGATGCTAATCTTAAAATTCATCAAGGATCAGATCAAAGTAGTGATTTGGCAGAACAACTGAGCTCTTCTGTAAAAGCTGGAATATTAGAAGATCTTTATCTTAAAAATCAAGAAGCACTTCAAAGTAAAGATGCACGTATCCTATTGTTAGAAGATCAACTTTCTAAACTAAAAGGTGCAGGAATCCCTTTTGAAGGTCTAAGTAGAGAAACAAAAATTAACTACCCTAACATTCAGCGGTTTTCATTTTCAAATGAATTGGTTAGTACATTTTCTGCTACAGACTCTATTAATACAACTCTAGATACCATTCCTACCTTTTCTGTAAAGTGGGTAGATAGTATTCCGCAACAAACTATAATAAAAGACCAAAAAAGACTTAGGGCTTGGCTCTATGAAAAATTTGATATGGATACCATAGCCATTAATCGAATTCAATAAAAAAAGCGATCCTATTAGGATCGCTTTTTAAATTTTAAGTCTAATAAAATTACTTCTTAATTAGCTTGAAAGATTTGTTTTGACCATTTACAGTTACTTTAGCTAAGTAAATTCCAGAAGAAAGATCTGCAAGACTTACTTGTGCTTCTTGAGAAGCTAGCTTCACAGTTTTTACTTGTTTACCTAATACATTATATAGTTCTACAGATTCTAACACTTCATTAGAAGACATATACAGAGTATTATTTGAGTCTACAAACTGCGTGAAATTTAATGCTGCAAATTCTTCAACAGCAAGTGGATTTTCTGCGTAAGTTAAATTATCAAAGTATGCTCCACTTTCAAAATTATCAAATAAGAAAACAGCAGACTCTACATTAGTTGCTCCAAATGCTTCTCCTGTATAAATAAGAGAATCATCTATGTAATATAGAATTTCATTATCAGCAAACCTATGCTCTATTTTAAATTCGAAAAATGCATTTCTAACAAATGTACCTGCAGGAATAAATGCTAAAGTTTCAGTACCAGTACCATCATCGTCTAATACAGAAACATTGCCTTGAAAATCAAAATTTACACGAGCTGTAACCAATTCTTGAGATGGAGATTGGGTGATAATCTGAACATCTGAATTTTCACCACCAGTTGGAGCAGCTTCAATAAATGCATCAACGGTAAATACTACTACATCTGCAGAAGATGTAATTGTTGGCCCTAATGCAACTAAGTTAGATTGACCATTAGTTGGAATTAATTGCAATGATTGTGTTCCATCTGTAGCTTGGTCTGTTGAGATTGAAAAATTTGCATCGGCACCGGTTGTATTAGCCCAACCATTTTGACCATTTAGAGCCCCAACTGTGAATCCTTCTCCTGTTTCAAAAGAGGTTTCAATTTGCGCATTTGAATAGAAAGCAACCAGTAAAGCTGCTAACAAAGTAATTTTTTTCATAATAAATAGTTTAAAGTTTAGTATTTCATCTATAAATGTAAACATTTCATCGGATTTTGTTTACTTTATTTAAATATAAATTATTCAATTTGGCTTATGTATCTTTGTAATAGTGAAAGTAATATCTAAAATAAAGCAGCCCATTGAACAGGAAATGGAAGACTTTGAAAAGCGTTTTCGCCAATCCATGTCTTCTCAAGTGGCACTCCTAAATCGCATAACCCATTATGTGGTTAATAGAAAAGGAAAGCAAATGCGCCCAATGTTTGTGTTTCTTGTGGCTAAAATGGTAAGTGAAGGTTCTGTAAACGATCGTACTTACCGTGGCGCGGCTGTTATTGAGCTTATACATACGGCCACATTGGTACATGATGATATTGTAGACGACTCTAATAGGCGTCGTGGCTTTTTCTCTATTAATGCGCTTTGGAAAAACAAAATTGCAGTTCTTGTAGGAGATTATCTGCTATCTAAAGGTTTATTATTATCTATTGACAACAATGATTTTGATTTACTTAAAATTATTTCGGTTGCAGTAAGAGAAATGAGTGAAGGTGAACTTTTACAAATTGAAAAAGCGCGCCGTTTAGACATAACTGAAGATGTATACTACGACATAATCAAGAAGAAAACGGCCACTTTAATTGCCGCTTGTTGTAGTTTGGGCGCTGCATCTGTTAACCCAAATTCTGACGATGTTACGCTTATGCGTTTATTTGGTGAGAAGATAGGTATGGCTTTTCAAATTAAAGACGATTTGTTTGATTATGGAAATACTGCTATTGGTAAACCTACCGGAATTGATATAAAAGAACAGAAAATGACACTGCCACTTATTTACACACTTAATACTGTAAGTAAAGAAGACAAACGTTGGTTAATTAACTCCGTTAAAAACCATAACAAGGACAAGGCTCGTGTAAATAAGGTTATTGAATTTGTAAAAGAAAATGGAGGCTTAGAGTATGCAGTTATGCAAATGAAACAGTTTCAAAAAGAAGCTTTAGCACTATTAGAAAAATTTCCGCCTTCACCTTATAAAGAAAGTTTAGAACTTATGGTAAATTACGTGATAGAGCGTAAAAAATAAAGCTTAGGTTAATAAAGGCCTCTTGTGTTTTACTATCCAAATTTCATAAACTGCCATTCCTATAACAACCAAATACTCAACAGCTACCAGCCACAAGTTTTCGTTAAATTCTTCGCCATATGCACTATAGCTTAGCATAACTAACAGAGACCAAACTATTGCAAACCTATACCTTGTAAATACAGACAGCAACAACGGCGTTGCCACATACCAAGGATGCACTGTTGTAGAAAGTAAAAAGTAAACACTTACAGCAAATAACATAGCAACCAGTAATTGGGTTGTGGTTTCTATACGCTTAAATGTAGCAATAGCAAGAATGGTTAAAACAACTACTATTGGTAATATTTTTCCAACTGTACCAATAATATTCCAACCTATAGTTTGGAAGCCAATCCATCTTATTATGTAATATACACTAGCATTAAATTCGAAATTTTGAAACCAAAGTCCAATAGTATTTAGAAAATTAGTGATGAATTCTATTGATAAAAACGGAAGAAAAGTAACGAGTGTGGTTAGTATTACTATACCGTAAAAACATACTAACGTTTTAATGTTTATTGAAGCTATTCGATGTAGAAACGAAGCCTCTTTAAGGTCTTTAGTATTAAAATAAGTTAATAATAAAGGCAACAAAAGTAACGGCAATAATTTAACTGAAATAGACACGCCTATTAACACAGCAGCCCAAGCCCAATGTTTGTTATGCAATAAATATAAGGCCCACATAAAAAAGAAGAGCATAACACTCTCAAAATGTAAATTCCCAGAAAACTCAATGATGACAAATGGATTTAATATAAACCAAAAAATAAAATGCCTTGGTAATTTAAGTGATTTTAATAGCTTACTCCCAAAATACAGAATACCTAAGTCTGCCAATATAATAGTAAGGCGAAGTATAACAGCTCCGCCAAGTATCGAGTTTGGTGATAACCAACCAGATATAAGAAAAAACAGTTGATTTATTGGTGGATAATTTGTGTAGTGTCCTGCATTTAAAGCGCCCATACCTTTATATAAAGCATCAGACTGTGCTACTGGCTGTAAACCTTGATCTATAAAAGATTGTACAGTTTGCAAATAGGGATTTATACCTTGAGCTAGCAACCTGGCATCCCATAAAAATCTGTAAAAATCTTGTGATAAACCTGGCAACGTACCAATAAACACCAGTCTTGCTGTAAAAGCAACACCAACTAAAAACCAGAAATAAACACGAGCTCTTTTATATAGAGCGTAGGATAAAAAGAAAAGACCTACAATTAAGGATATTAATTTAGGAAAATCTGCTCTATTTAAATCATATGCAAAAGTGGCATACATTGCCAAGAGACTTAAGGTTAAAAACCCAGTAAGTATGTGGTGCTTCACAAAAGCATTCATAATTAGAATTTAGCCTTTTGCAAATAACGATTTTAGACCGACAAACCCAAATCCTGCAAAAAGCATAAGGTGAAAAATAATAAGACCAAAATCTCCTGTGGTAAATGCACTATAAATAGCATATCCAAAATACAGCATTAAAACCAACTCGATTATGGTGTTTCCAGATACATTTTGACTCAAATATTTATTGCCTTTCCAAGAGTCCTTAATACTATTAATATTAAACTTTGGGGTTCTTACAAACTCAGATTTCTTTCCTAAGTGACCTTCTATCACCGCAACCGAATTATGTACAGAAAAACCCATTGCAACTGAAAAGAAAGTAAAGAACATGGCAATGAAGCTTATAAAATTTTTAAATCCGCCACCATGAATTTTTTTGTAAGTAAGCCAATAGCTTATAAAAAAGATAAGTGTACTTAATCCAAAAAAAGCAATAACATTAAAATACCAGCTAAAGTCTGGATTGTTGTTTTTTATAAATAGTACAGGTACACTTAATATAGCCACCAACAATACTAGTAAAAACATGCTACTGTTAAGTAAATGAAAAAAGCTATGAAATTTAGTTTTTGCAGAGACTGTTTTGTCTGTAAACAAACGCCAATACAGTTTCTGAAAGTTTTCTGCAGCGCCTTTGTTCCATCTAAATTGTTGAGATCTTGCTGCACTTATAACAACCGGTAATTCAGCTGGAGTCTCAACATCTTCTAAATACTTAAACTTCCAATCTTTTAGCTGTGCACGATAGCTTAAATCTAAATCTTCAGTTAAGGTATCGCCTTGCCAGTCACCAGCATCTAAAATGCAGGATTTTCTCCAAACGCCTGCTGTACCATTAAAGTTTATAAAATGGTTCCCAAAATTTCGTCCTACTTGTTCTAATATAAAATGAAAATCGAGTGCAAATGCCTGCACCTTTGTAAGCATAGAATAGTTTCTATTAATATGTCCCCAACGGGTTTGCACCACACCAATTTGTTCATCTTTAAAGTAGGGAATGGTTTTTAGTAACCAGTTTGGTTTTGGCAAAAAATCTGCATCAAAAATGGCTATAAATTCACCTTTTGCAATTTTTAAACCTTCTTTTAAAGCACCTGCTTTAAACCCTTTTCTATTTACTCTGGTTATGTGAATAATGTCAAGACCGTTAGCTCTTAATTCTTCAATTTGGTCTTTGGTTTGCAAAACAGATTCATCTGTTGAGTCATCTAAAACTTGTATTTCTAATCTATCTTTAGGATACTCTATAGTTGCAATATTATTCAACAAACGTTCAACAACGTATTTTTCATTATACAAGGGAAGTTGTATCGTAACATAAGGAACCTCGTGTGGATTGTTTAAGTTGAAGGTTTCACAATCCTGTTTACTCTTTTTTGCTTTTAAGTAATTAAAATAAAGATTGAGCTGCGCCAAACTGTAGAAGAATATTAACAGTAAAGCTAATGTGTAGATAATAATGATAAACAAGTCCATTACTTGAAACTGTATTTAAAGATCCAACCTAAAATTTTAACGCCAGCAAATATAGCACCTTTTAAAGTGCCTGATATTTTAGAGACACCTATTCTGTTTCTATACGGCACTTTAACTTCTGTATATGCCAATCTTTGCTTTAATGCCTTTAGTTGCATCTCAACTGTCCAGCCATAAGTTTTGTCTTCCATCTCAAGACCCAGTAATGTGTCATATTTTATGGCTCTAAAAGGACCAAGGTCTGTAAATCTACTTTTAAAAAAGAGTTTCATTAAACGAGTTGCTAGCCAGTTACCAAAGATTTGGGGTGTAGTCATACTACCATCTTCTCTAAGCTCTTTTGACCTAGCACCAATAACTAAATCGACATCGCACTTAATAATTGGCCTTACTATGGCATCTAAATACTCTGGGTAATCACTATAATCGCCATCTAGAAAAACTATAATATCTGGCTTTACCAAACTTTCTTTTATATAAGCCAAGCCTTTTAAACAGGCATAGCCATAACCTCTTTGGTTTTCCTCTAAAACTGTAGCTCCAGCACTTTCTGCAATGGCAATAGTTTTATCTGTTGAGTTGTTACTAACCACAATAACCTCATTAACATGTTTGGGAATATCTGCAATAACACGACCAATTGAATTGGCTTCATTAAATGCTGGAATGATGACTTTTATATGGGGTTCTTTCAAAACGTTTGTTAAGTTGAAAATGTGGGTTACCTAAAAATTAGAGGTTAGTTTTTATAATCTTGGTGTTAGACGAGTTTCTCTCTAAATGCTAACATAGCTTTAAAGTGAAACCAAAATTGAAACAGAATTTCCGCCAAAACCTACAGCATTTACAAGTATGTTCTTAATTCTTTTAGGTTGAATTTGATTTTCAATAAAAGGAACTCCTATAAATTTTTGATGCTTTAGCATAAGAAGCGCCATTTCTAAACTTAATATTCCTGAAGCTCCAAATGTATGACCTAGTTGCCATTTATTTGAAGTTACAGCTGGCATATGTTCTCCAAAGACATCTTTAATAGCATTTATTTCAGCTTGATCGCCTTTAACAGTTCCTGGCGCATGGCATACCACAACATCTATATCTTTCGGGTTTATTTGCTTTATTGCCATACGCATTGAAGCCTGCATACAAGCCGCATCTTTAGAAATTGAAGCACTATGTTTTAATGTCTCTGTTCCAAAACCAATCCCTTTAATCTCACCAACATTTTGTTCAGATTGTATTTTAGATAAAGTTATTAAACCAGAACCTTCACCTAAAATCATAGAATTTCGCGTTTTATTTAAGTTAAGTGCTTGGTTTGGATAGTTAGGGTTTTTTACCTGACCAACCTCAGCATAAATTTTCATAGCTCGCATTTGCGCTATGGTAAAAGGAGTTAATGGTGCTTCACTACCACCAACTATAAACTCTTCGGCCATTTGTGCTTGCAACCAAGCTACACCATTTAATATCGCATGAAATGCTGTAGAACATGTTATACTATGAGAAAACCTAGGGCCTTTACTTTGTAAATCTTGAGCTAGCCAACTGGATATATTCCCTAAAGTAGTAGTAGGTGAGCTTAATGTAGAGGTTTGTCCAGATTTTATGTATTGCTCATAATAATTTTCAAACAACGTAGTGGCACCTCTAGATGACCCTACGTTTATTCCAAAATCTGTTGTGTTAAGCGGTGCTTTTAAAATTAAATCTCTTCCACATAGCATTGCGTACAACACAGAGTTATCTAACTCTGCATATAATTTATCAGATTGTTTTAATTGCTCAACACGTTCTTTATCTGTGTTAGAAAGCTCTCCAACAAATGTTGGAATATCATCTATTTCCTTAGATTTTAAAAAAGAGCGTTGAGACAAATAATTAGTCCAAATATCATCAGGATGGCTTCCCAAAGCAGAAACTGTAGATATGCCTTTTATATATATTGGGTGTTGCAAAGCGTAGATTTGATACTGCAAATATCGTGAATAGTAGCCGAGTTTATTGGCCTTAACTTAAAAATTTAGATGCCCTAAGAAAAAGACTCTAAAGCCTCTAGTATAGCACTATAAACAGCTTGTAATTGTGCTTCTGTAATTACAAATGGTGGCAAAATATAAATTGTATTTCCGAGAGGTCTTAAATAAACACCTTTATCCATAAAAAACTGAAAAAGCTTATTTCTTAAATCGCCATAGCGCTCCATTTCTACATCCATTTCAAAAGCTAGAATAACACCACTTTGCCTCGGATTAAGCACCTTTGGATGGGCTGAAATTTTATTAAAAAACTCTCCGTGAGCTTTAATTATGTAAGCTTGCTGTTCTTTTATTTCTTGAGATTGCAATAAATCTAAGCCTGCTAAAGCAGTTGCGCAGGCAATAGGGTTTGCAGAATAGGTATGTGCATGAAATAAACCTTTACCAACATTATCATCTAAAAAGGCATCATAAATATCTTGAGAACAAGTTGTAATACCCATAGGAACTAAACCAGCTGTTAGTGCTTTGGAAAGACATATAACGTCTGGTAATTCTTTAATATTTAAAGATGCGAAATATGCGCCAGTTTTGCCAAAGCCTGTCATCACCTCATCTGCAACAGTTATAATTTTGTTTGCCTTACATACCTTAAGTACTTCATTTAAGCCTTGTGCATCGTACATTTTCATACCAGCAGCACCTTGTACTAATGGCTCATAAACAAATCCCGCAATATTATGAGTTTCAATCAACGCATTTAGTTGTTTTAAAACCTTATCATTATTTGTTCCGTCTGGAGTTGGAATACGTACTACTTTTAAAAAGTGATCATCAAAAGGGCCATTATAAACAGATAGACCACTCACACTCATAGCTCCAAAAGTATCGCCATGAAATCCGTTTTCAAAAGCTAAAAGTGTATCTCTTTTATCGTTGTTATTATGATGAAATTGCAGTGCCATTTTAATACCAATCTCAACAGATGTTGAACCATTGTCATTAAACATTACTTTGGCTTGGTTCTTAGGCAAAATAGATAAAAGTTCTTCGGCAAGTTTTACTGCTGGTTCATGTGTAAAGCCTGTAAATACAACTTGATCTAAAGTTTGCATTTGTTTAAAAGCACTCTCAAGTATGTAATCGTTACAATGGCCATACATTGCAGTGTACCATGATGCAATAGCGTCTATATACTCCTTACCGTTTTCATCATAAAGCAAAGCTGCTTTTGCTTTACTAATTGCCAATGGCAATTTAGCTGTTTTGTGTTGTGTTAATGGGTGCCAAATTGTTTTGCTATCTCTCTTACTTAAGCTCATTCTTAAATTTTTCTGCATATTCTTTTACAACATGACTATCTATATAAGGCTCATTTTCAATGCGACCAATAACAGGAACTTTAGTCATTCTTGTTATAATATCTTCTGTGGTTTTGGCTGAAGGTCCATTAAAGATTATACCGAAGATTTCAAGTCCTTTCGCCCTAAGTGATTCAATAGTTAGTAAGGTATGATTTATACTTCCTAAGTAATGTCTGGACACCACTACTACTCTATCTTTTTTACTTATAAGATCTGCAATTGTTTGAGTATTACTTATAGGAACCAACAAGCCACCAGCACCTTCAATTACTAGATTTTTAGATGTTTTTGGTCGTTTAATTTTAGATTTAGACAATGTTACACCATCAATTTCTGCGGCCGCGTGCGGACTCATAGGTGTTTTAAGGTTAAAGGCACTATCAAAGAATTTGGTTTCAGAGTTGTTAACCCAACGTTCAACCTTATGAGTATCACTATTAGATAAATCTCCTGCTTGTATGGGTTTCCAATAATCTGCTTCTAAAGCTTCAGTAAGAATAGCAGAAGCAACAGTTTTACCAACATCTGTTCCTATACCTGTTACAAAATATGTATGTGTCATTGTATAAATTTAGTATTGCAGTTGGTACAACGGTATTGCATTTTTGGATTATCTAAAAGTAAGTTTGAAAAAAAATGCTTAAGATTTGCCCATAAATCTCTAGTACCACTAACCGTAATATCATGTTCTATGTCCACACTTTCGCATTGGGGACAACTTAAACATTGCGTATCTTCATCATTATTATTTAAAGAACTTAGTATATGCTTAGCTCTTATAACGTCTTCGGCTTTTACTTTTAATTTAATGCCTCCCATTGCTTGGCTTGCGCCTGGCTCTGCCTCAACAGAATATAGATCTCCTAAGTATACAGAAATACCATCTGCCTCCAAACGCCCTTTTAAAATTTGGGCTTGGTAGCTATATTCATATACTGCAATTGTTTTATAGTTGTTTGCCATGTGACACAAAGGTAGCTAAGTGTTGCAGAACTTGAGTGATTTCAACTTTAGAATTAAAACTATGTATGCAAAACCTTAAACGCTCTTTTCCTTCTGGAACTGTTGGAGATAAAATAGGACGTACATCATAACCTTTTTCGCATAAAAATTCTGAAGCTTTCTTCACTCTATTATTACCAGGAACTATACAAGATTGTATGGCAGATGAGCTCTCAATAAATAACTTATCTAGCCTTAGCCTAGCAACCTCACGTTTGAATGCTTTAATATTGTTCTGAAGCTTTTCTAGGCAATTAATCCCTTTGTTGTTTTGTAATATATTATATGCCGAACCAATTGCTAAAAGTGAATGTGGTGGCATTGCCGTTGTATAAATAAAAGGTCTTGAGAAATTTACAAGAAATTCCTTCAAGCCTACACTTCCTAAAATTGCAGCTCCATGACCACCCATAGCTTTTCCATAAGTGACAACTCTTGCAAAAACCTGTGTTTCTAAACCTAAACCCTGAATTAAACCTTCACCTTTATTACCAAACACACCTATTGCATGAGCTTCATCTATAATAAGGTTGGCATTATATGCTTTAGATAAGTTTACAATTTGGTTTAGGTCTGGTTGATCACCATCCATAGAAAAAACAGATTCTGTCACAATATAACATTCTGCTGTACCTTTAAATTTATTAAGTAGCTGTTGTAAGTGATCTAAATCATTATGCTTAAATTTTATTGCTTTGGCATATCCCATTGTTATACCATCTCGGATAGATGCGTGTGACCATTCATCATAAAACACAACATCACCACGCATTAAAATTGCAGACAGTAAACCTAGATTAGCATCATATCCAGAATTAAAAAGTAATGCAGCTTCTGCATTATGGAAACCTGCAATTTGTTGCTCAGTTTTTTCAAATAAGGCTGAATGACCTGAAAGTAATCGAGAACCTGTAGCACCATTTAAAATTGAGTATTCTTCAAGATGTATTTTAGCTTCAGAAATTAATTTTGAAAACCCTAAATAATCGTTTGAGCTAAAATCTATTAAATTTTGAGGTAGCCTTAAAGCTCTTAGACTATTGTTGTCTATTCTTAAATCTATTTTTTTCTGTAGTCGATCTGGTAACATACCTCAAAGATAAGGTCATTTTAATAATCCTTATTATATTTATAAAAACAAGCGTATGGAATTACAAGATTTTATAATTCGAGTAACTCTAGCTTTAGGATCTGGGTTTCTAATAGGATTAGAAAGAGAGTTTAAAAGCAAAAGTGCTGGACTTAAAACAAACATGCTCGTTGCATTGGGTGCATCAATATTCGTGTTGGTTTCATTAGAGTTTAGCAATAAAGACTATACAGACCTTACGCGTGTTTTGGGACAAGTTGTAACAGGTATTGGTTTTCTTGGTGCTGGAGCTATAATTCAAAAAGGCACAAACATTAAAGGGTTAACTACAGCTGCTACTATTTGGTGTAGTGCTGGAGCAGGTTGTTTGGCTGCTGTTGGCCTGTATTGGGAACTGCTCACAATAACTGTGCTTGTTCTCATTGTAAACTTTATCTTTGGACTATTAGACACAAAAATTGAAAACACACTTAAAGACTAACCCTTGAAAATAGCAAAAAACCCCGTTGAGAATTTTATTAATCACTCAACTTCTGGAAGTTTTATACTTATAGCGTGTACTATTATTGCACTAATTTGGGCAAACTCACCTTGGCAAGATGCTTACCACGCACTTTGGGCATCAGATTTTTCTCTTGGTTTTACAGATACAACGTTTGCTATAACCAAACCTCTATACTTATGGATTAATGATGGTCTTATGACCTTATTCTTCTTATACGTAGGTTTAGAAATTAAACGTGAAATAATAGATGGAGAGCTAACCTCCTTTAAAAAAGCATCTATGCCTGTCTTTGCTGCTCTAGGCGGCATTGTTGTACCAATTGCATTATTCTTTTTACTAAACCAAGAAGACAGAGGTACACACGGTTGGGGAATACCAATGGCTACCGATATTGCATTTTCTTTAGGAATATTACAATTACTTGGTAAACGTGTGCCTTTAGGGTTAAAAGTTTTCCTTACCACATTTGCCGTAATAGATGACATAGGAGCTATTGTTGTTATAGCCATTTTTTACAGTCATGGCTTTCATGTTGAATACTTAAGTGTTGCTATTGGCCTATTGCTCATATTATGGTTACTTAATTATTTACAAATATTCTCCAAGTACCTATTCTTAATATTTGGTCTTGCCATTTGGGTATTATTTTTAAAGTCTGGTGTGCACCCAACTATTGCAGGAGTATTACTTGCGTTTGTACTACCTTCAGTTAGATATGTGAATTTAAAGGATGTATTTTCAAACCTTAACAACAACTTAAAACGCTTAAAAGAAAGTGATCCTAAAAAGCATGTCCTTACAGAAGAACAACAGGTTGCTGTAGATGAGATTAATGCTGTAACAGATCAAGTACAATCTCCAATGCAACAATTAGAGCATGGTTTAAGTGGTTGGGTTGCAATTGTTATCATGCCATTATTTGCTCTTGCAAATGCTGGTATCACTATAAATTTAGATTCTCTTAGCGCTACGCATTTAATTTCACAAATAGGAATTTCAATGGTTGCAGGTAAGGTTATTGGAATTAGTCTCTTTAGTTACTTGGCTTATAAATTAGGTATAGCCAGACTTCCTGCAGGCATACAGTTTAAAGACATATTTGCAGTAAGTATTTTAGGAGGTGTAGGATTCACAATGTCATTATTTGTAGCAGAGCTGGCCTTTAGAGAAGACGATTTACTAACAGCTTCTAAATTGGGTATTCTTATAGGTTCATTTGGAGCAGGTATTGTTGGTTATTTTGCTTTAAGGATACAGCTTAAACGCAAGACAAAACAAACAGATTAACAACTTAAATTATTGTTTTTCGATAAATTGCATATATTTGTTATCGTTAATCGATAATTTAAATATGCGACTTACTACTTTATTCAAATCACTTATAGACATAGCTTATGTCTTAATGATACCTATTGTTGTCTTTTTTCCTGGTACAATATTATATCTAATATTTTTCCCTCAACAAACTATTTTCAAAACCAATATACCTATTGAAAGTAACGGTATTCCCGCATTATATATCCTAGCTTTGTTTATAGGATTTTTAGAGTTTGTTTTATTTTTTGCAGGTTTTCATAACCTAAGACAATTGTCTAAGCATATTTTAAAGAAGTCATTAATTAGTAAAACTTCTGTAAATTATTTGAAACGAATTGGACAGTTTTTCTCTATCTCTGGAGGCTCATCTTTAGTACTCTTATTTCTATTTAATCTTATAAAGGATTCTAAAGTTAGTATTGAATTCGGCATCTCAAATTATCAATTACTTTTATTCTTATTTATTATTGGAGTATTCTTTTTACTTCTCAATCAAGCTTTTGACAAAGCATTAAAGATAAAATCTGAAAATGATCTAACAGTTTAGTATGGCAATCATAATAAATTTAGATAGCATTCTTACTGCGCAAAATTTAAAAGGAAAAGAATTAGCTGAAGCTATAGGTATTACAGAAGCCAACTTATCTATTTTAAGGTCTGGTAAAGCAAAAGCCGTTCGCTTCTCTACACTTAACGCTATTTGTAAAACACTAAAATGCCAACCAGGTGACATTTTAAAATATACTGTAGATTAATTCGTCTTATATTTAGAGCATTAAAGCTTCTATATGCGTTATCATGTTTCAAATATAATTTTAGGGATTTTAAGCCTTATATGCATTTGGTCTTGCGAGAGCCAACCTAAAGACACAAAAAAGTCTGCTAAAATTAATGGTGTAAGCTTAGTGGCTTCTCGAGACGCAATAGATAGTTCTCATATTACACCTATTACTAATGTAAACGCAAATTACGCTTCTGTTATGCCTTTTGGGTTTATACGTAGTTTAGAGTCTGCAGAGGTTCTTTACAACACAGACAGACAATGGCGAGGTGAGCGCGTAGATGGTGTGACAGAAACCATAAAGCATCTTCACAATGCTAACATAAAGGTTATGCTTAAACCTCAAATTTGGATTTCTCGCGGAGAATTTACAGGAGATATGATGATGGCTTCTGAAGAACATTGGACAACGCTCGAAAACAGTTATGAAGGATTTATTTTATTATACGCACAGTTAGCTCAAGACACCAATGCAGAATGGTTTTGTATAGGTACAGAACTTTATAATTTTGTAAATGCTAGACCTAAATTTTGGTCTCAACTCATTAAGAAAATTAAAACTATTTATAGTGGTAATTTAACCTATGCAGAAAATTGGGATAAAGTAGACAAAGTTACATTTTGGAATGAGATGGATGCTATCGGTGCAGATGCCTATTTTCCTATTTCAGAAGATAAGACTCCAACTATAAAAGCATCAAGACAATCTTGGCAACCTTGGAAAACAACTCTCAAGAACTTAAGTGACACCTATAATAGGCCTATTTTATTTACAGAATATGGATACAGAAGTATTGATTATTCCGGAAATAGGCCTTGGGAATCACAACGTGAAGATGGCAAAATAAATCATGAAGCGCAGCTTAATTTAACTAACGCTTTATTTAAAGAATTTTGGAATGAGCCTTGGTTTGCAGGTGGTTTTATATGGAAATGGTTTCATAATCATTCAGAAGTTGGCGGTATGCAAAACAATAGGTTTACACCACAGAATAAACCTGTTGAAAAACTTATAAAAGAGCATTACCAACAATACTCTAATTAATTAAGCTTAAAAAAATGATTGAAACCTAATCATGCTCTGGCGTTTCTAAAAGCTCTAAACCACCTTCAATTAAATGACTAACTTCTGGTCTGCGCTCTTTTAATTCATTTAAATATCTGAACACCTCTTTTGATAGAGTTGTGTTTCGCTCAACTTCTAATTCATAAATCTCTAAAGGTAGTAACCAATCTTCATTATGGTGTTTCTTCAAGATATCAAAAACAGCATCTGGTGAAAACTTAGTGGTTTCACCGTTGCGGTAATTCCTAATAGCCTCATACAACTCGATAAGTTCTTTTTGTTTTGCAGAACGTTCTGTTTTTATCGTTGTCGTTGTTGAAGGATTATGTGTGTTTACATTAAAAGATCTGTAATCTGCCATACCTGCAAAGGCTGAAACAATGTCTTTTCCAACGGCAAAGTCAAAATCGCCATCCTCTGGACTAAACAATA
>NZ_PAZX01000003.1:0-25864 GCF_002716225.1 Croceibacter sp.
CACCAGCAGCAGCAAAGCTAAGATTACCAGAGCCATCTGTTTTTAAGAATGTATTGTTAGTAATAGATTGTGGTAATGTTAGAGTGTATGATTGTCCAGCAGAGTGAGGTGGTGATTTTATTTTCACACCATGAGAATTTTGTGAACAGTTGAGCTGTAAGTAACCATCGTTAGAACCACCATCACCTTTTATTTCTATACCAGCAGTTGCGTTTGATATTAAATTTAATTTAGATAAACCAACGCTCTCGCGTTTATTTAAAGGTAGTAACCAATCTTCATTATGGTGTTTCTTCAAGATATCAAAAACAGCGTCTGGTGAAAACTTAGTGGTTTCACCGTTGCGGTAATTCCTAATAGCCTCATACAACTCNATAAGTTCTTNTTGTTTTGNAGAACGTTCNGNTTTNATNGTTGTNGTNGNTGANGGATTATGNGTNTTTACATTAAAAGATCTGTAATCTGCCATACCTGCAAAGGCNGAAACAATGTCTTTTCCAACGGCAAAATCAAANTCGCCATCCTCNGGACTAAACAATACCTCATCTTTATATTTCACGGTACAATCTGTAAATTGAATCAACATCAATTCACTTTTTAGGTTTCTTATACCTGTAACGTTCATTCCTTCCACAGTAATGCCACTTTCAAACTCAAATTGAATGTGCTTACCGTCATAAAAATTATAAGCTTGTAAATCACGTGGACCCATATTTTCAATGGCGAGATTAATACCTTTTAATTTCCCTAAAGGCGATCGAAATCCATTGGTATGGCGCTCTATACCATGACCTATCAATTCTTTTTCACGGTAAGATAATGCGGTTTCACCTTCNGTTTCAAANTAAACAACNTCATTATCCTCATTCTGTATCATNCGCTTAAANACACCCGAAACTTGTAAGCCTGTACTCAATTCTATAGTACCTAATTGNTTGCTTTCAATAAGTTTTTTAAGGCCGCGCCAACCACCTTTTCTTACTGCCATTGTATTGGCAAACTCCTCTAAAACCTCTTGTAAATAAGCAAAATCTGGAGTTACAAATAGTTGTGGTTGTTGTTTTGTGATGTCAAAATCTTGGTATGCTGCATCAATAGAATATGGTAGTTTTTTCACGGCATCTGTCATACAATTCTTGCTTTCGCCTATAGAGGAAAGCAAACCTGCGCCATATATCTTTGGGTCTTCGACTGTTCCAACAAGACCATACTCTACAGTCCACCAGTGTAAATTTCTAATTAATGAAATTTCACTTGGCTCAACCTTTTTATTCTGTAGTTCCTCAACAAGNNNTTCAGCAGCNTCAATTTGNTCTTGTGGTGTGCCTTCTGCTTCTTTTAGTATAGAAACAGATCTTACTGCTTCATACATNTCAATATCGTGCGCACTAGAAATTGCTTTACTNCCAATTTCACCAAATCGNCGCAAGTACTCTGCATAATCTGGACTTGCAATAATNGGTGCGTGNCCTGCNCCTTCGTGAATAATATCTGGCGCTGGTGTATACTCTATATTTTCTAATTGCCTAATATCACTAGCAATNACTAACACCTTATANGCTTGAAACTCCATAAAAGCGTTTGGTGGTATAAAACCATCAACAGCAACTGCTGCCCAACCAATATCTTTAAGGATACGGTTCATACCATACATACTAGGNATTTCATTTATNGAAATACCTGTTTTCTTTAATCCAGACAAATAACTTTCGTGTGCAACCTTACCTAAATATTCAACATTTTTACGCATTACATAACGCCATACTGCTTGATTAATAGCTGTATAATCGTCGTAGTTTTGAGGTTTTATAAATTGCTTTAAGTGTGGTGGCAATCTATCTATAAGTGGGTTTGTCTGTATGGTTTCGTTCATCCTGTCATTATTATGAAATCATGCAAAGCACAAAATACATTCAAAAGTAAGAGTTGTCGGTGTAACACACCATTTTTTACAGTGAAACCTTTAAATTTTAGAAGCATTAATTTGAATAATAATANGGAGCTAACTAACAAGTGTTAGTTTTTAGTATATTTGTAATGATGAAAGTATTAAATCGTAAATCTGAAATTCTTAAAGTAGCCAAAGACCTTATNACAGAGAAAGGCTACAATGCTGTATCTATGCGAGATTTGGCNAAGGCTTTAGATATAAAGGCNGCTAGCCTATACAACCATATTGCAAATAAGCAGGAAATACTTTCTACAATTATACTTGANATTGCTGAAGCNTTTACTNTTGGTATGACNCAAATTTTTAATGAAGAGACCACTTCAATAAANAAATTACAGGATTTAATAGGTCTTCATATTGATATTAGCATAAACAATTCGGGCGCAATGGCAATGATGCATAACGACTGGAAACATCTTGAAGCAGATGAGTTAATACGTTTTGTAACCTTAAGAAATGCCTATGAAAATAATTTCAGAACTATAATTAAACAAGGTNTTAACCAAGGAGAAATAATAAATAAAAACCCAGAAGTTATTGTGTTTTCTATGCTTTCTACACTTCAGACTATGTATTTATGGTATGAAAAACGTGGTAAAATGGATGTAAATATCCTTAAAACAGACATGGTTTCTGTGCTTTTAGATGGTATAAGAACTTAACCTTAACAGCATAATTACAACGGGAATAAATATAACAGAGTAGATAATACTTGCACATCTAACTAACGTTTGTTAGTTTTGGAATAATAATTGAACATAAAGACATATAATTTACACCTCTAAATGGCTAAATTTCATAATATAAGAGTTAAGGACATCTATAAAGAAACTGACGATTGTTCGGTGATTACTTTTGATGTACCTAAAGACCTACACAATGCCTTCAACTTTTCTCAAGGTCAACACCTTACATTAAAAGCTATTATAAATGGCGAAGACACAAGAAGATCATATAGTTTATGTTCTAGCCCAATAGATAAAGAATGGAAAGTAGCTGTAAAGAAAATTCACGGCGGNAAATTNTCTACATATGTAAATGATACCCTAAANTCTGGCGATATGCTAGAAATTATGGAACCAAGTGGCACATTTGGTGTAGACATAGATAACTCAAAACGCAAAAACTATTTAGTATTTGCAGCAGGAAGTGGTATTACTCCTATCCTATCTATGATAAAAACACATTTAGCACTAGAGCCAGAAAGTACATTCAAGCTATTCTATTTGAATAAGAATGCAAAATCTATTATCTTTAAGGAAGAGATAGAACAGCTTAGAAATCAATATTTTGGACGNTTAAACATCTTTTANTTTCTAACNAGAGAACAANGAGATATTGAATTATTTAACGGCAGGTTTACACCAGAGAAAATTCAACAAATAACACACACCTTTGTAGATATTCAAGATACTAATGAAGTATTTATATGTGGTCCTGAAGATATGATTTTTATGATNCAGGATGAGTTAGTGAAAGCCGGCTTACCAAAAGAATTAGTGCATTATGAATTGTTTGTCACAGGATTAAGTGATGAAGACAAAGCAAGAGCAGAACGTCTTGCACAACAAAGTGTTGAAGGAAAAGAAATTACTATTGTAGATGGTGGAAAAGAATTTCACTTTACAATGACTAAAGATTACGACAACATTCTCGATGCAGCACTTGGCGCAGGTGCAGATTTACCTTTCGCNTGTAAAGGTGGTGTTTGTAGCACGTGTAAATGTGAGGTAAAAGAAGGAAGTGTCGAGATGAAGATAAATTATGCATTAGATGATAAGGAAGTATCTCAAAATTTAGTGCTTAGCTGCCAAGCTGTTCCAACAAGTGATAAAGTAACTGTCGATTTCGACGTATAAANAAAATATTATGAGCAACGCAGAAATAAAGAATTTAGAAGACATCTTTGAGCAACGCATTGCCAATGATGAAAAAATTGAACCNAAAGATTGGATGCCNGAAAAGTATCGNAAGACACACATNAGGCAAATGTCTCAGCACGCACATTCTGAAATCGTTGGNATGCTTCCTGAAGGTAATTGGATTTCACGTGCACCTTCATTAAGACGCAAAGTTGCGTTATTAGCAAAAGTGCAAGATGAAGCTGGTCACGGCTTATACTTATACAGCGCTTGTGAAACNTTAGGTGTGTCTAGAGAAGAATTATANCGTCAACTACATTCTGGNGAAGCAAAATATTCTTCAATCTTCAACTACCCAACATTAACTTGGGCAGATATGGGTGCGATTGGCTGGTTGGTTGATGGTGCTGCGATTATTAATCAAGTGCCATTGTGTAACACATCATATGGACCATATGCAAGAGCAATGGTGCGCGTGTGTAAAGAGGAAAGCTTTCACCAACGCCAAGGTTATGAAATCATGCTTTCACTTTGTAATGGAACTCCAGAACAAAAAGAAATGGCGCAAGATGCATTGAACAGATGGTGGTGGCCAAGNTTGATGATGTTAGGCCCAACAGATGATGCTTCAGTGCATACAGAACAATCTATGAAATGGAAGCTGAAACGTAAAACNAACGATGAACTACGTCAGCAATTTATTGACCAAACCGTNCCTCAAGCAGATATTTTAGGACTAACTATTCCAGATCCAGATTTAAAATTTAATGAAGAGACAGGTAGTTATGATTTTGGAGAGATAGATTGGGATGAATTCTGGCAAGTTGTAAAAGGTCACGGTCCTTGTAATAAAGAACGCATGAACGCCAGAGTTAATGCNTGGAANGAAGGNGAATGGGTGCGCGATGCAGCTGTTGCCTATGCAGAAAAACAAGAAAATAAAAAAGTAGCGAAAGCAAGTTAAGATATGAGCACTAAGAAAAATTGGCCCGTTTGGGAAATCTTCGTGAGAAGTAAAAATGGATTAGAACACCGTCACTTTGGAAGCCTTCACGCAGCAGATGCAGAAATGGCTTTAGCAAATGCGCGTGATGTTTACACAAGACGTAGCGAAGGCGTAAGCATTTGGGTTGTGGAGAGCCAACACATTACAGCGTCTAACCCAGACAATAATGGTGAGCTATTCGAGCCAGCACAAGACAAAGTGTACCGCCATCCAACCTTTTACGATTTACCAGACGACGTGAAGCATATGTAAGGAGATAAATCGAAACCGAAATTGAAATCAAAGCTGAAAAATAGAACAAATGAAAAACTATGATTTAGATAATCGCTTTGAGAATTTTGCTGCTTCTATTGTGAAGTCCTATCGTAAAATGCCTAATTCATATGCTGCCGATTATTTGGCAAAGCAACTCATTCGTTCAGCTTGTTCATCGGCATTAAATTTCGGAGAATTTGCTGGTGCTGGTTCAGATAAGGATAGAGCAAACAAATTAAGGATAACTTTAAAGGAATTGAGAGAATCATTACGCAATTTGAATATNCAAACAAAATCTAACATTTTAACCGAAATAGAAGCCGAACCATTAAAAAAAGAGAATGACGAGTTAATTCGAATCACAGTAACGCTCTTAAAAAAATATTCATAAACCATTCGATTTCATTTTCGATTTCGATTTCATTTTCAAAGTGAACAAATGACTATCAATAAAAACACATTAACAGATTACATCCTCGGCATCGCCGATAACTCACTCATCCTTGGGCAACGTCTAGGAACCTTAACTGGTCACGGACCAAGTTTAGAGACAGACATCGCTTGCACTAACATCTCATTAGACTTGTTCGGACANGTTCGTGGTTACTACCAATATGCTGCCGATTTATCTGAAGAGGACAAAACTGAAGATGATTTCGCGTTTCTCAGAAAAGAACGTGAGTATAAAAATGTGCTTTTGGTTGAGCAACCAAACCGAGATTTCGCTTACGTCATCGCAAGACANTATTTNTTTGATGTTTTCCACATTTTACAAATGCAAGAACTTCAAAATAGTAAAGATGAAAACTTAGAAGCAATTGCTAAGAAAGGCATTAAAGAAGTGAGCTATCACGTGCGATTTTCTGGAGATTGGATGAAACGTCTAGGCGATGGAACTGAAGAAAGCCATAATAAAATTCAGGAAGCCGTGAATAATCTTTGGGGTTATACCAATGAATTATTTATGATGACTGAAGCAGANAAAGAAGCTTCGGAAGCTGGTATCGGTGTAGATGTTTCAAAACTNAAAAACACCTATTACAATCGCGTTGAGAATCTTCTAAAAGAAGCAACTATCGAAATCCCTGAAAGTAAATACTGGCAAAAAGGTGGNAAAGAAGGTATTCATACAGAACATCTTGGTTATCTATTAAGCGATATGCANTATATGCAACGCACCTATCCTAATATGAAATGGTGATAAATTCCTGCGAAAGCAGGAATCTCTAAAGATTCAGAAAATAAGGGCAATGAAAACTCTCACTGAAGAACCACATATCAACAAAAAACTTATAGACATTNTAGAGTCGGTTTCCGATCCTGAAGTTCCAGTGCTTTCAATTTTAGATTTAGGNGTTGTTCGTTATGCAGATTTTGAAGACGACGGNAAAGTTTCAGTAAAAATNACACCAACATANAGCGGTTGTCCAGCAATGGATGTTATTGGNGACGACATTGAAAAAGCANTNACNGAAGCNGGTTANAAATCAAAAGTAAAATTGATTCTTTCTCCTGCTTGGACCACAGATTGGATGAGCGAGAATGGCAAGAGAAAACTCGAAGAGTACGGCATCGCGCCACCAATGGACGCCACAGCAGATAAAGCTGCGTTACTAGGAAATGCCAAGATTGTAAAATGCACAAACTGCGGAAGTACGAACACACATTTGGTAAGTCAGTTTGGCTCAACGGCTTGCAAAGCNATGTTTAAATGNGANGATTGCCAAGAGCCGTTCGACTATTTTAAATGTTTAACCTAATTCCTGCGTAGGCAGGAATCTCTATGTTAGAAACGAGAACTTTAAAATATAAGCTCGCCGTCATTCTGAATTCGTTTCAGAATCACATTATACTATTCAAAATTTGAAAAATAAGAGAACCTGAATCAAGTTCAGGTTGACAAAAAAAATAAATATGACCGACCAACCCATACTAAAAACCATAAACGGAAACGTTGCCACACTCACTCTAAACCGACCAAAAGGTTTTAATAGCTTTAATCGTGAGATGGCGTTGCTGTTTCAAGATGAACTAAAAGCTTGTGATAAGGATGACAGCATTCGTGCGATTCTTATAACAGGTGAAGGCAAAGCATTTTGTGCGGGTCAAGACTTGAAGGAAGTTACAACTCCAGAATTAAATCCAGGTTTCAAGAAAATTCTTAAAGAACATTACAATCCAATTATTGAACTTATACGCAATATTGAAAAACCAATAATTTGTGCCGTAAATGGCGTTGCAGCAGGCGCTGGTGCGAACATTGCTTTGGCTTGCGATATTGTCATTGCGTCAGAGCACGCTAGTTTTATACAAGCGTTTAGTAAAATTGGTTTGGTGCCTGATAGCGCTGGAACATTCTTTTTACCAAGGTTAATCGGCTTTCAAAAAGCTTCAGCATTAATGATGTTAGGTGATAAAGTTTCAGCTAAAGAAGCAGAAGAATTGGGAATGATATACAAAGTTTTTTCTGCGGAAGATTATTTTTCTGAAGCTGAAAAAACAGTACAAACCCTATCGCAAATGCCTACCAAAGCATTGGGAATGACAAAGCGTTTGCTCAACCAATCAATGACCAATACACTTACTGAACAACTAGAATTAGAAGGCAAGCTACAAATTGAAGCTGCCCAAAGTGAAGATTACGCTGAAGGTGTGGATGCATTTGTAAATAAGCGCAAACCAGAATTTAAAGGCAGATAAATAATAAACTCAAAATGATAAAAGTAAAATTATAAAGGCATAGAACTTTGAAATTTTACATTTTCAATTTTACATTTTCAAGATGATAAAGAACGTAGGAATCATAGGTGCAGGAACAATGGGAAGTGGTATTGCACAAGTTGCGGCCACTGCTGATTGTAAAGTCAAAATATTCGATTTAAATCAAGAAGCACTCGATAAAGCAAAAACAGCTTTAGAGAAAATACTAAATCGATTAATTGAGAAAGGTCGAATTGATGCTGTTGAAAAAAATCGTATTCAAGGAAACATCTCTTATGTTTCAGATATGAAATCATTTTCAGATGCTGATATGACTATTGAAGCTATTGTTGAAAATATCGACATCAAAAAGAAAGTGTTTCAGGAGTTAGAAAGTATAGTTTCTGAAAACTGTATCATTGCTTCAAACACCTCAAGTTTGTCGATTGCTTCCATTGCTTCATCACTAAATAAACCTGAACGTTGTGTTGGGATTCATTTCTTCAACCCTGCACCACTAATGAAATTGGTTGAAGTTATTCCTGCAATACAGACTTCAGAAGCAACGTTGAAAACTTCAGTAGAAACGATTGAAAGTTGGAAGAAAGTAGTTGCAGTTGCAAAGGACACTCCAGGATTTATCGTAAACCGTGTCGCAAGACCATTTTATAGTGAGTCACTAAGACAATATGAAGAAGGTATTGCCGACTTCGCCACGATTGATTGGGCAATGAAAGAATTTGGCGGATTTAGAATGGGGCCTTTTGAATTAATGGATTTTATAGGAAACGATGTGAACTACACAGTTACTGAAACTGTTTTTGAAGCATTCTATTATGACCCACGTTACAAACCAGCGTTCACTCAAAAACGCTTTTCTGAAGCAGGATATTTAGGCAGAAAATCAGGTAAAGGCTATTACGATTATTCTGAAGTCGCTACGAAACCAGAGCCAAATAAAGATTCAGCATTAGGACAAAACATCTTCAATAGAACATTAGTAATGCTTATCAATGAAGCAGCAGATGCCTTGTTTTGGAATGTCGCTTCAGCAAAAGATATTGATAATGCAATGACCAAAGGTGTCAACTACCCAAAAGGCTTACTCGCTTGGGCAAATGAAAAAGGAATCGATTGGTGCGTTACAGAATTAGACAAATTGTACAATGAATATCACGAAGACAGATACCGTTGTTCACCGATGCTACGTAGGATGAAGGATTCAGGAAGTAAGTTTGAGGTATAAAAAGCTCTGAGCTTTGAGCCTTTAGCTATGAGATAAAAAAGGCATTAGGTATTTGGAAATAGGCATTAGTAATGAATAGTGATTACAATTTTAAGTTTGAGGATTTACAAGTTTATCAAAAGGCGATGGACTTTGGAGAAGTCGTTGACAAAATTGTAAAGGATTTTCCTAAACACGAATTATATGCTTTATCATCTCAATTTAGAAGAGCTGCAGATTCCATTGCTTTAAATCTTGCCGAAGGTTATCCAGGTTCAGATGCTCAATTTGTGAAACATATTAATCACGCAATTTATAGCGCTAATGAATGTGTGAGTTGTAGCACAAAAGCTATCAGAAGAAATTATATCAGTCATCAACAAAATGAAGAAAACAGAAAGTTAATTTCAGAAATGACAAAAATGATGTCTTCGCTTAGAAACAAAATCTTAGAACGAAACAAAAAGTACTAATCCTAATCAATTACTAATAACAAATCCCTATTCCCTAATGCCTATTTCCAAAACCAAAATCCCAATCAAAATGCTAAGTCAAGACCATTTCTCAAGTTGGCTCGGCATAGAAATTATAAACGTTGAAATCGGTCGCGTTAAGGTTGGAATGACCATTCGCAAAGAAATGCTCAACAGTATGGGAAAAGCGCACGGCGGTATTTCATACAGCTTAGCCGATACTGCTTTTGGATTTTCAGCAAACACACACGGAAAATATGCAGTAAGTATTGAAACTTCGATTAATCATATTGAAGCACTCGAAGAAGGCGATTATATTACTGCTGAAGCGGTGACAGATGTTTCAAAGAAAAAAGTAGGGTTCAATATCGTCGAAGTTAAGAGAGGCGACCAACTTGTTGCGCTATTTAAAGGCGTTGTATACAGAACGAGCAAAGATTGGGAATAAGCATTTAGAAAATTGTATTTTTAAAGGACTAACCATAACCTATTAAATATGAAATGGAAAGGTAGAAGAAAAAGTGGCAATCTCGATGACCGTCGTGGTATGAGTACCAAAGGCAAAGTTGCCGCTGGTGGTGGCGTGATTGCTGTTATTGTCATTTTACTCCAACTTTTTGGAGGTGAAACAGGTCAGCAAATTGCACCAATTGTTGAGCAAATCAATAATTCCAGAACGACGACTCAGCAAACCACTTCAAGAGAACTCACTTCAGCAGAACAAGAAATGGGCGATTTTATGGCGACTGTTTTAGCAGATACGGAAGATGTATGGAATCAACTATTTAGACAGAATAACTTAGGAGATTATAAAGAACCACAAATGGTCTTGTTTACGGATGTTGTAAACACACGATGTGGAAAAGCGAGTTCAGCTTCTGGACCATTCTATTGTCCTGGCGACCAAAAGGTCTATATGGATTTAGCATTCTTCAAAGAATTGCGAACGCGTTTTGGCGCCAAAGGTGGTGATTTTGCTATTGCATATGTCACGGCTCACGAGATTGGGCATCACGTTCAAACCTTATTAGGAACTTCACGCCAAGTTCAACAAGCAAAACAAGGACGTTCTCAGGCAGATGCTAATAAGTTATCTGTAGCTCAAGAACTCCAAGCTGATTTTTACGCGGGACTTTGGGCGCATTACAATAAAAAATACTTGGACGAAGGCGATATCGAAGAAGCATTAAGTGCGACACAAGCCGTTGGTGATGATGCCATTCAAAAAAGAACCAGAGGTTATGTTCAGCCAGACAGTTTCACACACGGCACAAGTAGGCAACGTATGGAGTGGTTTATGAAAGGTTTCAGAACTGGTGATATGAGCCAACACGATACGTTTAAGGCGATATTAAACTGAAAAATGTAAAAGGCTAAATGTAAAATTTCAAAGTGAAATCTAATACCTATAATCTTCAGAACAGATTAGTGAAATTTTCAGCAATGATTATTTCAAATATTGGATTACTCAAACAGAATTTTGCTACTGAGCATTTATCAAAACAATTAATACGTTCAGTAACATCTTCAGCTTTAAATTATGGAGAAGCTCAAGGTGCAGAATCAAAGAAAGATTTTATCCATAAAATGAGAATTTGTCTTAAGGAATTAAGGGAATCTCAGACCAATTTAGAAATACTGAAAGAAGCAAATTTGGTAAAAGACTTAGATGCATTCGAAACTATAACAAAAGAATGTTCAGAGCTCGTAGCCATTTTTACTTCAAGCATAAAAACAACACAACGTAAAATGTAAAACCGAGAATATAAAAGTAGAGTTCATACGCACTTTTACATTTTATATTTATCATTTAAAATTTATCATTTTGAAAGAAGCATATATCATAGACGGCACACGCACACCAATCGGAAGTTACCACGGCACATTATCTGCTGTTAGGACAGACGATTTGGGAGCAATGGTCATCAAACACGTACTAGAAAAAAATCCAAACATCCCAAAAGACGCATTCGACGATGTTATAATGGGTTGTGCCAACCAAGCTGGCGAGGACAACCGCAACGTCGCAAGAATGTGTTCACTACTTGCAGGAATGCCATTCTCAGTTCCTGGCGAAACAGTAAATAGGTTGTGTAGCTCTGGACTTTCTGCAATCATCCACGCTAACCGAGCGATAAAAGCTGGTGACGGCGACTTATTTATTTCTGGAGGTGTCGAGAATATGACGCGCGGACCATACGTAATGAGCAAACCCTCGAAAGCATTTGGGAACGACAGTAAGATGTACGACTCTAGTTTTGGCTGGCGTTTTGTGAATCCAAAAATGCACGAAATGTATGGCACAGATGGTATGGGAAACACAGCCGAAAATCTAGTTGAGAAATATAACATCAGTCGTGAAGACCAAGATGCCTTTGCTTACAATAGTCAGATGAAAGCCACCAAAGCTCAAGAAAACGGGCGCTTGGCAAAGGAAATTATGACTGTTGAAATTCCGCAACGCAAAAAAGACCCAATACAATTCAGTAAAGATGAATTTGTAAAACCAACAACCACGAAGGAAATTCTTGGAAAGCTTAGACCTGCTTTCAAAAAAGAAGGTGGTAGTGTTACTGCAGGAAATTCTTCAGGATTAAATGATGGTGCGGCTGCAACAATTGTCGCTTCAGAAGATGCTGTAAAAAAATACAATCTAAAGCCATTGGCACGAATCGTTTCTTCAGCCGTTGTGGGTGTCGAGCCAAGAATTATGGGAATCGGTCCAGTAAAGGCGAGTAATAAAGCCTTGGAAAAAGCCGGTTTAACTATGGAAGATATGGATGTCATCGAACTCAACGAAGCCTTTGCAGCACAAGCTTTAGCCTGCATTCGCGAATGGGGATTAAAGGACGACGACCCAAGAATTAACCCTAATGGCGGCTCAATTGCCATCGGTCATCCGCTTGGCGTTACAGGCGCGCGCATCGCCTATTCTGCCGCTTTGGAGTTGCAGGAAACTAACAAGCGTTACGCATTAGTTACGATGTGCGTCGGCGTTGGTCAAGGCTATGCGGCGATTATCGAAAACGTGAATTTATAGAATTTGGGCGTTACCTAAAGGTCGGGCTTTCGCTACTCACTTTTTTGCTGAAATAGCAAAAAGAGTTCAAACAAACCGCTCAATCCCTAACGCAAAAAACAAAACAGAATGAAAATCCTATTAGTTGGTGGTAACGGAACCATCGGAAGATATTTAAATACAACCTTATCCAAGGAACACGAAGTTATTGTCGCTGGTCGTTCAAAAGCTGATGTCATAGTCGATATCTCAGATTCAGAATCTATCAAGGCGATGTATGAGAAAGTCGATAACCTAGATGCTGTAATTTGTGTCGCTGGCGAAGCAAAATGGGAAGTGTTCGAAAATCTTTCAGAAGAGGATTTCTACATCGGCATTAAGAGTAAATTGATGGGTCAAGTTAATTTGGTTCGCATAGGTAAGGATTATTTAAATCCTAAAGGGTCATTTACATTAACTACAGGAATTTTAGCAGATGAGCCAGTATATATGACAAGTTCTGCAGCAATGGTAAATGGTGGTATTCATAGTTTTGTAAAAGCTGTTGCTCTAGAATTAGGAAACGGCTTGCGTATAAATGCAGTGTCATCAGATTTAGTAGAAGATGCCTACGAAAAATACCGAAGCTACTTTCCAGGAAACATTCCTGTTCCAATGAAAAAAGTAGCAATGGGCTATATTAAAGCCATTGAAAGTAGATTAAACGGACAAATCATAAGATTGCAAGGTTAATAATGGCTGATAGAATATTTGGACATATTGATGAAACTTATGAAGGACAGGTCTTTTCAAATAGACTTGAGCTTTCATACAGTGGTTTACATAGGCCAACTCAAGCAGGTATTAGTGGTAGCCAAAATGAAGGAGCTGACTCAATTGTAATTTCAGGAGGATATGAAGATGACGAAGATCATGGTGATACAATTGTCTATACCGGACATGGCGGAAGAGAAGACGGTTCAACTAAGCAAGTGGTAGATCAAGAATTAGTTCGAGGAAATAAAGCTTTAGCACTTAATGTACTCAAAGGTCTGCCTGTAAGAGTTATTAGGGGAACGGATAAAAAATCTAATTATGCTCCCCAAGAAGGATATAGATACGATGGATTGTTTATAGTTGAAGAATATTGGAAAGATATAGGAAAAAGTGGATTTAATATTTGGAGATTTCGACTTAGAAAACTAAACCAGAATGATATTTCTATTGCAAATATCCTAAAAGAAGATCAGTCAGAATATAAATCTACTAAAAGAGTAGAAACCACTATCCAAAGAATAGTTAGAGATACAGAATTAAGTAAAAGTATTAAGCTTTTATATAATTATAAATGTCAAGTTTGTGATCAAGCGATAGAAACCTCTTCTGGTCTTTATGCTGAGGCTGCTCATATAAAACCTTTAGGTATTCCGCATAATGGCCCAGATACTTTAAGTAATATTTTATGTTTATGCCCTAATCATCATGTGATGTTTGATTATGGAGGCTTTTCTATTTTAGATGACTATGATTTGATAGGTATTGAGGGAAGGCTAAAAATACATCCAAAGCATAACATTAATAAAGAATTTTTAAAATATCATCTTCATCACTTTTATGATGAAAAAAATAGATTTTAAATGCAAAAAACACAACATTACATATTAGGCCAATGGCAAGACGGTAAAGGCGATGGAAATCCAATCTACGATTCGGTGACTGGCGAGCACTTTACAAGCGTCACGACTGAAGGCTTAAACACAGGAGAAATTCTTCAATACGGAAGAGAAAAGGGAAATACATTACGTAAAATGACCTTTCAAGAACGTGGATTAATGCTTAAGAAATTGGCGTTTTATCTTCAGAAGAAAAAGAGAGCATTTTACGAGATCAGTTACAGAACTGGAGCCACAAAAATTGATTCTTGGATAGATATTGAAGGTGGTTTTGGAAACTTATTCGCCAATGCTTCGCTTCGTAAATTATTTCCAAATCAATCCTTTCACGTCGAAGGTGACCCAATAGATTTATCGCGTGGCGGTCGTTTTATGGCCCATCACATTATGGTGCCACGTGAAGGTGTAGCGGTTCATATTAATGCATTCAATTTCCCAGTTTGGGGAATGTTAGAGAAGTGTGCGTGTAATTGGATGGCTGGTGTTCCTGCTGTTGTATTGCCTGCGCCACAAACCGCATATCTCACTGAAGCTGTAGTAAAAGAAATCATCGCTTCAGGAATTTTGCCAGAAGGTGCGTTACAGTTAATTAGTGGTACCGCTAAAGATATTTTAGATAATACGCAATCTCAAGATGTGGTGAGTTTTACAGGTTCTGCAAAAACAGGGCGTATGCTAAAAAACCATCCGCAACTTATTGAGGAATCTGTTCCATTCACGATGGAAGCCGATTCATTAAACGCTTGTATTCTAGGTGAGGATGCTAAACCAGGCACTCCAGAATTCAATCTCTTCATCAAGGAAGTCCGTAATGAGATGACCGTAAAATGTGGGCAAAAATGTACGGCTATTCGTCGTATCATTGTTCCAGAAAACTTAATTGAAGACGTTCAAATCGCACTTGGAAAACAACTGGACAAAGTTACTATCGGCGATCCAAGATTGAAGGAAGTGAGAATGGGCGCTTTGGTAACCAAAGAACAACGTGAAAGTGTTTATAGTCAAGTCAAAGAAATTTCAAAAACTGCAGATATCGTTTACGGCGATTTTGACGAGGCACAGACTATTGGTGAAAACACAAAAGGTGGTTCGTTCATTAAACCAATCTTACTTCGTGAGGATAATCCGTTGAAAAATGAAGCGGCACACATTACTGAAGCTTTTGGACCTGTTTCTACATTAATGCCTTATAAAAATCTAGATGAGGCCATTCAGTTATCTAAAATGGGGAAAGGTTCTTTGGTATCTTCCATCGTGACAAATGATAATAAAATTGCTAGAGACTACACAGTTTCCGCAGCTACGCATCACGGTCGTATTTTAGTTTTAAACAGAGAAAGTGCGAAACAAAGTACAGGTCACGGTTCGCCGTTGCCAAACCTAATTCACGGTGGTCCAGGTCGCGCTGGTGGTGGTGAAGAAATGGGTGGTATGCGAGGCATCAAACATTATTTGCAGCGTTGTGCCATACAAGGAAGTCCAACAACATTGACTGAAATTACTGGTATTTACCAACCAAATTCGGCTTATAAAGAATCGCCTAAGCATCCATTTGCTTATCATTGGGAAGACATACAACCAGGAATGTCTTTGGAAACTCATAAGCGTACCATTACTGATACAGATATCGTAAACTTCGGAAACTTGACTTGGGACCATTTCTATGCACATACAGATATTACAAGTCTGGACGGCAGTATTTTCGAGCATAGAACAGCACACGGCTACTTTGTAATTTCGATGGCAGCAGGATTATTTGTGTATCCAAATAAAGGACCAGTTGCTGCGAATTACGGTTTAGAGGAAATAAGATTCTTACGTCCGTTGTATCATAACGATACGGTTTACGTGCGATTAACGTGTAAGCAGAAAGTTGACCGCGAGCAAAAAGGTTCAGAATTACCTAGCGGCATCGTGAAATGGTTTGTTGAGGTTTTTGATGCTGAGCCAGATGAAGACCAAGAACCATTAGTAGCTATCGCGACTATTTTGACGATGGTTCAGAAAAAGCAGACTGTTTTTGAAGAGATTTCAGAAGAATTTATTCAGAATTCATTGAGCAAACTTACTGAAGATGTTAAACCAAAATGGGGTATAATGACACCACAACATATGGTAGAACATTTGGAATGGAGTTATAAAGTCGCTTCAGGAGAAATTCAGGATTTTGAGATTGCAACACCAGAAGAGCATCTTGAAAAAGTGCACGATTCGTTATACAACTATAAGCCATTTCCGCAAGGTCATCATATGCCATTAATGAAGAAAGATGAGTTGATGCCTTTAGAACACGATAACCTTGACGATGCAAAACAAGCACTGTTAGATACTCGTGAAGCTTACGTGAAATACTTTAAGCAAAATGCAAAGGCTACTACAAAGAATGCCGTTTTTGGGCATTTAGATAGATTTGAGTGGACGCTTTTAGAGCGAAAGCATTTGAATCATCACTTTGAGCAATTTAATATTTTATAGCGATGTCAATCCGCATTTATTGCGGATTCGCTTCCAAATTAACTAAATCGTCATCCGTAAATGTCCACAAGAGTTCATATGTATTACACTTATATTATGACTCACAAGAGAAATCATCTATTCTATGTCGGCGTAACTAATGACATTAAGCGTCGCACCTTTGAACACAAGAGTGGAACTTATGGTTCGCATACGGGTCGATATAATATTGATAAGTTGGTGTATTTTGAAGAACACCAATGGATTCAAGAAGCCATAAAGCGAGAGAAGACGATTAAAAAGTGGAAGCGCGAATGGAAACAGAATATTATTACAGAGTTAAATCCTGAGTGGCGAGATTTGAGTGCTCAATGGGATTTAAGTATTTTTGAAGAACCAAACCAAGAAACAAATAACTAGGTATAAACCGAAAGCGCATCTAGTGCGCTTTGACATACCATTAAAAACAACACCTTGACTAGTCCATACGTAAAACAATATACAGAAAACGGAATTTCAACTATAGAATTTTTTCATCCGGCACATAACAGTTTGCCAGGTGATATTCTAGCCAAATTAGCAAACACAATCACTGAAGCAGGCCAAGACGACAATATTCTTGTCATTATCTTAAAAAGTGGTGGCGACCGAACATTTTGTGCCGGCGCAAGCTTTAAGGAATTGATTTCTATTGAAGATGAAAAGACAGGTGAAGAATTCTTTATGGGCTTCGCCAATGTGATAAACGCAATGCGTAAATGTCCAAAATTCATCATTGGTCGTGTGCAAGGAAAAACAGTTGGTGGTGGTGTTGGCCTTGCTAGTGCGATGGACTATTGTATGGCTACAAAATTTGCCTCTATCAAGTTAAGTGAGCTGAATATTGGTATTGGGCCATTTGTTGTCGGACCAGCTGTTGCACGTAAATTAGGCGTTAGCGGAATGTCTCAAATTGCTATTGATGCTAATACCTTTTATAGTCCAGAATGGGCAAAAGATAAAGGTTTATTCACGCACGTATACGACTCAACTGAAGAGCTAGACGAAGCCGTTCAAGCTACAGCAGAGCATTTATGCACTTATAATCCTGAAGCAATGAAAGAAATGAAGAAAATCTTTTGGGATGGTTGTGATGATTGGGACACCTTATTAAATGAACGTGCGAAAGTTTCAGGACGACTTGTATTATCTGAATTCACAAAGGAGAAATTGAAGCGGTTTGCTTAATACTTCCTGCGTAGGCAGGAATCTCTGACTTGATAACTATGACCAAATGGACAGTCTACATAATGACAAATAAACCAAACGGTGTGTTATATATTGGTGTTACAGATGATATCAATTCGAGAGTTATTGAACATAAAATTAAATTTTACCCAAAGTCTTTCACAGCAAGATATAACTGTGATAAATTAATTTACCTTGAAGAGTTTAGTGAAGTAGCTGAAGCTTTAAAAAGAGAACGTCAATTTAAAAAGTGGAAAAGAGACTGGAAAATTAATTTAATAAAAGAAATGAATCCAAGCTGGTTTGATTTAAGCCTCAATTGGAATTTAGATTTAAATAAACATAGAACTAACCAATAAAAAGATTCCTGCCTCCGCAGGAAGTTGTTATGATTTACAGCTTCAAAAACCACATCCCAGTAATCCACGAATCTAGTTTTGTGCATCCGCTTGCGGCTGTGACTGGTAATGTGATTATAGGAAAAGATTGTTATATAGGTCCTGGTTGTGCTATTCGCGGTGATTGGGGTGAGATTATTTTAGAAGATGGTGTGAATGTTCAAGAGAATTGCACGGTTCATATGTTCCCTGGAAAATCTATCGTTTTAAAAGAAGGCGCACATGTAGGACACGGCGCGATAATTCACGGTGCAAATTTGGGTCGCAATTGCCTTATCGGAATGAATAGTGTCATAATGGATGATGCTGAAATTGGAGACGAAAGTATTGTTGGTGCAATGGCTTTTGTAAAAGGTGAAACGAAGATTCCATCACGAAGTTTAGTTGTTGGCAATCCTGCTAAAATTATTAAAGAAGTGTCTGATGAGATGATTGCCTGGAAAACTGCGGGAACAAAACTCTACCAACAATTACCTGCCGATTGTCACGAAAGCTTAAGAGAGGTTGAGCCATTACGCGAGATTCCTGAAAATAGACCGAAGCAGGAGAACTTTTATAAGACGTTGAACACATTCCTGCGTAGGCAGGAATCTCCTGACAAGTAGGAAATGAGCAAATGGTATGTCTATATAATGGCCAGTAAACTCGATGGCATTTTGTACATCGGCTACACCAATGATTTAGATAGCCGAGTTCTTGAACACAAACATAAAGTAAACCCGAAATCCTTTTCCGCTAGATATAACTGTGACAAGCTAGTCTATTTTGAAGAATTAGAAGATGAGAGTCTAGCCAGTACCTGAGAAAGACAAATGAAGAAATGGAAAAGTGAGTGGAAAATAAATCTCATCGAAGAAATGAATCCAAGTTGGACAGAATTGAGTCTGAATTGGAACTTGGACATCGGAAAATCTAGGCTGTTTCGAAAGTAGGTTCTCCTAACTCAGAGATTCCTGCCTGCGCAGGAATTGTTAATCCAACACACTCAAATCCAACTCATTCGTATGCTTTCCAGTACTCAATGTGATAAAGCTCTGCACACTTCCTAAGTACGGTATCAACGTTAACTTTGAGACAATAAAAGTTTCGTAAGCTTCAATATCTTTTACAACAAGTTTCAGCAAATAATCAAAGGTTCCACTAATACGGTGGCACTCTACCACTTCTGGAAAATCATTTATTTGGCTCACAAATTTCTCTAAAAAGCTACGTGTATGGCCTTGCAAGGTAATGGCAATAAATACGGTTTGCTTAAGCCCTAATTTCTTGGCGTTCAACTTTGCAGCATAACCATCAATTAGACCTTCTTTTTCTAATTTCTTGATGCGTTCAAAAATAGGCGTGGTAGTTTTACCTAAAATTTCAGCTAGACTTTTAACGGTTCTGTTAGAATCTTCTTGAAGTAATTTCAGTAACTTTTTATCTGTACTATCTAGTTTAATCACAATGAACTTCTATTTAGTTTGGTTTAAAATTCAATATTAAGAATAAAAACATAGTTAAATAACATTAGGCAGAATTTTATTCTATTACAAATAGATTGTTTAGTTGATACCTATAAACTTCATTAAGATTAATTAAATTTGTTAGAATTCAAGAAACTTATGAGCGAGACTGCATTTAAAGTCCCTAAAATGGGCGAAAGTATTACAGAAGGTACTATCATAAATTGGGTGGTTCAAGAAGGTGATGCTTTTGAAGAAGGTGATATTTTAGTAGAAATTGCTACAGACAAAGTAGATAATGAAGTGCCTGCACCATTTTCGGGTGTTATGATTTCTCACAAAGCTCAGGCTAATGACGTTGTTGCGGTAGGTTCTGAGATTGCAATACTTGAAGAAGGTTCTTCGGATTCTAAACCTGAAGAGGTATCGAAAGAAAAAGAAGCTAGTTCAAAACCATCAACTAAAGTTGAAGCTTCGACAAAATCTTCAGCTAAAGAACCTCTTCAAAAAACGGCTTCAGTAGGCATTCAGAATAATACATTCTATTCGCCTTTGGTCATTTCAATAGCCAAAGAACATCATATCTCATTTGAAGAATTGGCTCGGATTGAAGCGACAGGAAATGATGGCCGATTACGAAAAAGTGATGTATTTAAATATATAGATGCTGGAAGACCTTATCAATTCTCTGTCATTCCTGCGAAGGCAGGAATCTCTGGCGATATAGGTTCACAGTTCGAAAGTATCGGTCAGCAAATGATGCAATTGGGTCAGGAACTCAATGACACTTTAGCAGAATTAAAAGCCTTAAAAGAACAACCAGTTGTTGAGCAACCAAAACAGTACACGATTCCGCAATTGAAATTGGATAAAGGTACTGGCAAGATTGTCGAGATGGACCGTATGCGCAGTATGATTGCAGACCATATGGTATACAGTAAACATACGTCGCCACACGTAACGGCATATGTTGAAGCTGATATGACTGATATTGTGAAATGGAGAAACGCAAACAAGGTGAAATTTCAGGAAACGTATGGCGAAAAGCTCACGTTTACGCCATTATTTGTTGAAGCTGTCGCCAATGCGATTACCGAGTTTCCAATGATTAATGTGTCTGTAGATGGTAAAAACATCATCGTTAAAGAACACATCAACGTTGGTATGGCAACCGCTTTACCAAGTGGGAACCTTATCGTTCCGGTTGTGAAAGATGCCGATAAAAAGAACTTACAGGAACTCGCTACAGACGTTAATCGAATGGCGAATCTCGCCAGAGAAAACAAACTTGGCGGCGATGACATTAAAGGAAGTACTTTTACGATAAGTAATGTGGGAACCTTTGGAAGTGTTATGGGAACACCCATCATTAACCAACCGGAAGCGGCGATTCTCGCTACTGGAATTATCAAAAAGCGACCAGAAGTTATTACAAAAGACGGTAATGATACTATCGAAATACGTTCGATGATGTACTTGTCATTATCCTTTGACCATCGCATTGTGGATGGTTTCCTTGGCGGAAGCTTCTTAAAGAAAATTGCTGATAATTTAGAGCAGTTTGATACGAATAGAGAAATTTAATTGATCTCGATTATGCTCGAACTGACATCCATTGTCACATCGAGCGTAGTCGAGATGCTTTTCATAATCATATAGAATAATGAAAACTTTAGACATAAAAATAACCAAAGCAACAACTTCAAAATTGGAGACTGTTGACATTAACAATATCCCATTAGGAAAAGCCTTTACAGACCACATGTTAATTTGTGATTTTGAGGATGGCGTTTGGAAAGACGCAAGAGTTGTTCCTCTAGACACCATACCAACACATCCAGCAGCAATGGCATTACATTATGGTCAGGCGATTTTTGAAGGTATGAAGGCAACGGTTGATGCAGATGGAAATCCGCAGTTGTTTAGACCAGCAGATAATGCAAAACGACTAAATTTTAGTGCTCGCCGCATGGGAATGCAAGAGATACCTGAAGAAATTTTTGTTGAAGGCTTAAAAGCACTTGTAAATATTGAACGTAACTGGATTCCAAAACAAGACGGTAGCACATTATATTTAAGACCATTTATGTATGCCGATGAGCCACATATTGGTATGCGCGCCGCCACACATTACAAGTTTATAATTATAGCCACACCTGCAGGACCATTTTTTAAAGAACGCATAAAACTTTGGGCAGAAAAGCAATACATACGTGCTGCAGCAGGTGGTACTGGCGAAGCTAAAGCGGCTGGAAATTATGCAGCGGCAATACGACCTACAGAGATAGCCAAGTCTAATGGCTACAATCAAGTTTTATGGCTAGATGCACACGAGCACAAATACATTCAGGAAGTTGGGACAATGAACATCTTTTTCAAGATTGATGGTAAGTTTATTACACCAAAACTTGATGGTTCTGTTTTAGACGGAATAACTCGAAAAAGTGTAATGACGTTGCTTAAAGATTTTGGATTTGATTTAACTGAACGTCGTATCACTATTGATGAAATAATTGAGGCAGAAAAAAATGGAACGCTTGAAGAAGCTTTCGGTACAGGAACAGCAGTAAATATTGCAATGATTGAAAGCATTGGTTATGATGGAGGAACAATTCATGTCTCTGATGATAATCCTATAGGCGAGAAAGTAAACTATACCTTAGATGGCATTAAAACAGGTAAAGTTGAAGATAAATTTGGTTGGATGTTGAAGGTGACAAAATAATATTTTGTCATTCTGAACTTAATTCAGAACCTCTTACAACCTTTAAGGTTCAATTAAAAATATAGAACGTGAAAGATTCAGTGTCAAAGCACGGAATGACAAATGAAAATGAAAACAGTTGTCATTCTGAACTTGATTCAGAACCACTAACAACCTACAAGGTTCAATTAAAAATATAGAATGTGAAAGATTCCGTGTCGTAGCACGGAATGACAAGTGAGACGAAATGTTAAAGGGACAACATCAATACTACGTTTACATTTTAAGCAACAAGATGTATGGTGTACTTTACATAGGAATGACCAACAACCTTGAACGTCGAATGATTGAGCACAAGAACAAATTGGTTGAGGGCTTTTCCAAAAAGTATAATTTGACAAAACTGATGTATTTTGAGCAATTTCAATATGTGAACGATGCTATCAAAAGAGAGAAGCAGTTAAAGAATTGGAAGCGTGATTGGAAAATTGAATTGATTGAAGAACATAATAAAGATTGGCACGATTTAGCAATTGATTGGGATTTTTAGCAAGCGATAGATTCCGTGTCAAGCACGGAATGACAAAACAAAAACACTCTTGTCATTCTGAACTTGATTCAGAATCTCTTACAACCTTTAAGGTTCAATTAAAAATAGAGAATGTGAAAGATTCCGTGTCAAGCACGGAATGACAAAACAAAAACACTCTTGTCATTCTGAACTTGATTCAGAATCTCTTACAACCGACAAGGTTCAAATAAATTATAGAACGTGAAAGATTCCGTGTTGTAGCACGAAATGACAAACTTAGGAATAGAAAATGAATATGAGCATAGATAAAAACACACTAAAACAAGCGTTTAAAAATGTTGCGACTGCAAAGACGATGACAGAATTGTATGAGGAAAACTTTAAAGTCGTTTCCAAGTACGTTCACGCCACATCTCGTGGTCACGAAGTCATTCAAAATGCTGTGGGAATGCAATTACTGCCACAAGATTACGTGTTCCCGTATTATCGAGATGACTCTATTTTGCTCAGTATTGGGATGACACCTTATGATTTAATGCTTCAGGTCTTGGCAAAGAAAGACGACCCATTTTCTGGTGGTCGTACATACTACTCGCACCCAAGTTTAAAGGATGCTGATAAGCCAAAAATTCCACATCAAAGTAGTGCAACAGGTATGCAGGCGATTCCTGCTACTGGTGTGGCTATGGGAATGTGGTATCGTGAAGACCAGAATTTAGGTTATGACTCAAAGACGTCTGAATTGCCAATAACAGTCTGTTCTTTAGGCGACGCCTCAGTTACCGAAGGTGAAATCGCCGAAGCTTTTCAAATGGCCGCTTTAAAACAACTGCCTATCCTCTATTTGGTTCAAGATAATGGTTGGGATATATCAGCAAATGAAGCTGAAACAAGAGCGCAAAATGCTTACGAATATGCAGCAGGTTTTCACGGCTTAGAAGCCGTAACTATTGATGGAACTGATTTTGAAGAAAGCTACAGTACCATTCAAAAAGTCATCAAAACAATGCGTGAAGAACGCAGGCCGTTTTTAGTGCACGCTAAAGTACCATTACTAAATCACCACACGTCTGGTGTACGAATGGAGTTTTATCGTGATGATTTAGACGAAGCAAAGACTCGCGATCCATACCCGAAGCTTCAAAAATTATTGATGGATAATGGGTTTACTGAAAAGGACTTAACTGCAATTGAAACTGAAGTTAAATCTGAAGTTGAAGAAGCTTATCAAAAAGCATTAAAAGCCGAAGACCCAAAACCAGAAGATTTATTTACACACGACTTTGCTCCTACGCCAATTACTGAAGAGAAAGGCGAACGTTCACCACAAGGTGGCGATAAAGTCGTAATGGTAGATTGTGCCCTATTTGCAGTTGAAGAATTAATGCGCAAACATCCTGAATGTTTGATGTACGGTCAAGATGTTGGTGGCCGTTTAGGTGGTGTGTTTAGAGAAGCGGCAACCTTAGCGCAAAAGTTTGGTGATAACCGTGTTTTCAATACGCCTATTCAAGAGGCATTTATTATAGGTAGTACTGTTGGCATGAGCGCCACTGGTTTAAAACCAATTGTAGAAGTTCAGTTTGCCGATTATATTTGGCCAGGACTCAATCAGCTATTTACAGAGGTTTCACGAAGCAATTACCTCTCAAATGGTAAATGGCCAGTGTCAATGATATTACGTGTACCTATTGGCGCCTACGGAAGTGGTGGTCCTTATCACAGTTCTTCAGTAGAAAGTGTGGTGACTAATATTCGCGGTCTTAAAATTGCTTACCCAAGTAACGGTGCCGACTTAAAAGGTCTTATGAAAGCGGCATATTATGACCCAAATCCTGTTGTTATTTTTGAACACAAAGGGTTGTATTGGAGTAAGGTAAAAGGGACAAAAGGCGCGACCTCATTAATGCCAGATGAAGATTATGTCTTACCATTTGGAAAAGCGAATGTCCTTCAAGAAATCTGGAAACAGGAAGACCAAGAAACTATTTCTATAATCACTTACGGAATGGGCGTACATTGGGCAATGAATGCTTCAGCAGAACTTGGATTGCAAGACAGTATTGAGGTTGTGGATTTACGAACTTTACATCCTTTGGATGAAGAAACTATAATGGCTTCCGTTAAAAAATGTGGAAAATGTTTAGTGGTAACTGAAGAGCCTAGCGATAATACTTTTGCGAGAGCGCTTTCAGGAAAAATACAAGAAGAATGCTTTCAATATTTGGATGCACCAGTTATGACCATTGGTAGTGAAAATATGCCAGCGATACCTTTGAATTCTGTATTAGAAGAGACGTTTATTCCTAGTACGGAGAAGGTGAAAGCGAAGATTGAGGAGCTTTTAGACTATTAAATAATATATGTAATATGGAGTATATGATAGACTTTCAGTTAAAAGGAAGATATCTCATTAATCGGTTTGGTACTCCAATAATTTTGATATCATTTTTACTATTTGGCTATTATATTTATAGTGCTAGTTTTTCAGAATTTAATTTTACTGAAAATATAATATTCATTTTTGTAGTACTTAGTTTATTATCCATAGGTATTTGGTGTATGAGCTATAATACTTTTAAGCGCTCCAAGATGACATTTATAAAACAAGGTTTTATCATTAAAAGTGACATTGGATTTATCCCATTGCATTTTAATGAAGTTGAACGTTTTGACAGTATTGACATTAAGGCTAAAAATCAAAAGATTCAATTTGTAATCGTATGCAATGACGGACGTAAATTTAAAATTAGAGCTCATAAAGATATTTATGAAGGTCTCATTGCTACATTTCCAAGCAAAGAAGGTTCTTGTTCATTGTAATAATTAAAGCCTAATAAGTTTTCAATTTTTGTAACCTTGGGAGGTTTTAGACGATTTGATATTTTTGTATCTCGTTCCTCATAACTCCTCTAAAGCATTACTACTATTCATTTAGTCTGTTCTCGTAGTTATAAACAC